>CALCSH010000001.1 GCA_937893815.1 uncultured Anaerolineae bacterium
GTTCGGTGGGCATTTCTGCCTCTTGCTTGCTTTGACAACCAATCAAGGCAAGCGAAAAAACGAGCAATAAGCTGCTTAACAATAGAAATTTTTTCATCGTACTTCCTCCAGAAACTAATGATTTGACGGTTTTGTTTTCCGCTTATCAGGCTTTACATAAAATCTACCTTCCCATCACCTCCTTTTTGTAACCATACGGATAGGACGACAAGCAAAAAGGATGCCAACAACATAACGGCCGAAAGCGCGTTAATTTCAGGCGTCACGCCCAGTTTGACAAGGGAGTAAATGCGCAATGGTAATGTAGAAGACCCTGGGCCAGCCGTAAAGAAGGTGATCACAAAATCATCTAATGACAATGTAAATGCCAATAACGCACCAGCCAAAATACCGGGCATCAACAACGGGAAGGTCACATAACGGAACGTCTTCCAGTTATTGGCATACAAATCCTGGGCGGCTTCTTCGAGGGCGCTATCAAATTGCGCCAGCCTGGCGCGTACAACAATTGCCACAAAGGAGATATCGAATGCAATATGCGATATGATGATGGTAAGTTTGCCCAACGGTATTTTGACCATCACAAAGAAGAGTAACAACATCACCGCCATGGCAATATCGGGGATGATGATCGGCAGGTAAAGCAAAGCATCAAATGGCATCTTGCCCCAAAAATTGTAGCGCTCCATCGCCAGGGAAACCATCGTGCCAAAAATCGTTGAAACGAATGTTGCAACCAGGCTGATATAGAGGCTATTGCGCAACGCAGCCCCGATGGCTTCATCGACAAAGAGTTTTTGATACCAAATCAGCGTGAAGCCATGCCATCTTCCAGTAACAAATTTGGATGCGTTGAAAGAGAAAATGATCAGAATAATAATCGGCGCGTACAGGAAAACGTAACTCAGCAGCCCATGTGCCGTCAAAATATAGCGCCCTATTTTAAATCGAAATGGCGTTTTCATCGCTTGAGGATTCAGGCGTTTAGTCATGACCCGGTTCCCCCTTCTGCCCCGCAACGGTGAAGCGGAAATAGAATAATGTTCCCGCCAGCATCAGCGCCATTAGCACAAATGAGATCGCCGCGCCAAAGGGATAATCGCGGGCCGACATGAACTGTGAATAGATAATATTGCCGATCATTACCGATTTGGCGCCTCCCAACAGATCGGGCGTGACGTACGCCCCCAGGGAGGGGATGAACACCAAAATTGAACCGGCTACCACCCCCGGGAGAGTCAGCGGGAAAATCACCCGGAAGAAGGCCTGTACCCGGTTGGCATACAAATCCTGAGCGGCCTCCACCAGCGATCCATCAAATCGTTCAATCGCCGCGTAGCAAGGCAGCACCATATCGGGCAGCCAGCCATACGTCAGGCCAATGATAATGGCTAAATTGGTGCCAAAAAGCGGCAGGGGGTTGGAAGTGGCTTGCACCAGCCAGTCGAGCGGTAGTCCAGGCAAAACAGCTACCAGCCATACTACGGCATTGTGAAAATGCCCGGCCCAAATCGTATTGATCACACCTTGATCCCGCAGGATCAAAATCCAGGCATAGGTGCGCACCAGGAAATTTGTCCAGAAAGGCAGCATCAACATCATCAACAAGGAATTACGCCGCTTCTCCGGTTGAGATGCAATCCAAAAAGCCATCGGATAGCCGATCAGAAAAGAAACCAGTGTTGTGATGGCGGCGATATAGAGTGTGCGCCCAAAGATGCGCAAGTAGAGCGGATCAGAGAAATCAAAAAAGCGGGCGAAATTTTCTAGATTAAAATTCCATATGACGCCACCGTAGGTGCCACGCTCACCAAAGCTCATGGCCAGCACCAATATCAGTGGAATCGCAAAAAACACCACCAGCCAGAAGAGGCTGGGAAATATCAGGCCGAAAACGCGCCATTGCTTTCGCTTGTTTTTGTTCATGCGTTTCTCTATTCCGTCAACAGGCTGGCGTTGCGAGCATACCAACCAATATGAATATGATCTCCGATGCTGAAGCGCTGTGCGGATAGACCGCCACGATTCTGTTCGCGTACGGCCAGGGTAGTTTTCTCGGTAATACGGACAATATAGCGAATATCGGTACCAATATAGATGACTTCGTCGATGGTACCGGGAATATCCACCTCGCGCTTTTTTTCTGCCGAAACCGAGAGCTTCTCGGGGCGTACAGCGACCGTCACCACCTGCCCAAGTTGAACATCCCGCGTGGGCAACAAAGGAACCGGTACCTGATCGTCTACGGCTACAAAAACGCGTTCCTCATTCAATTGCGATACTTTTCCCTCCATGAAATTGGTTTCCCCAATAAAATCGGCCACAAAACGATTCGCCGGATGCTCGTAGATTTCCTCCGGAGTGTCCAAATGCAGAACTTTGCCTTGATTCATCACGGCGATGCGATCGGACATTGTCAGGGCTTCTTCTTGATCGTGGGTGACGTAAATAAAGGTGATGCCCACCCGCTGCTGTAGGGCTTTGAGTTCAAGCTGCATAGCTTTGCGCAATTTGAGATCCAAGGCGCCCAAAGGCTCGTCGAGCAGCAATACTTTTGGTTTATTGATCAGCGCCCGCGCCAAAGCAATGCGCTGCTGCTGCCCACCGGAAAGTTGATTGGGCTTTCGTCGCCCCACGTCGGACAATTGCACCAATTCGAGCATCTCGTTAACGCGTTGTTTGATTTCACTTTTGGAAACTTTTTTCATTTGCAGACCGAAGGCCACATTGTCAAATATGGTCATATGCGGAAAGAGAGCATAGCTCTGAAAAACAGTATTGACCGGACGCTGGAAGGGAGGTTTGAATCCCTGGATTTCGCCACCAATCAGCACATTCCCTGAAGTGGGCATCTCGAACCCCCCGATCATGCGCAGCGTGGTCGTTTTGCCACAGCCGCTGGGTCCTAACAGCGAAAAGAATTCGCCATCCCGGATCTGAAGCGAGACATTATCCACCGCTACAACTTGATCAAATTGCTTGGCAACGTTAATCAGCTCTACAGCAAATTCATCGGGCATATTCAACTCCTGTTTACGATTTGGGCGGCTCTGCGTGACCCCAGCGATACGACAATTTGTGCATTTTCAACATTAAAAATGAACGCGTATTGGTCACGCCGGGAATTTTTTGTAATTTATCATTGAGAAAAGAAACAAAATGCTGGCGATTCTTGCAGACAACTTCGGCGAAAAGGTCAAACTCACCAGACACTTGAAATAGATAAGAAACTTCGGGGAGTTGGGCTATTTCCTTGGCAACTTCGTTAATTCGATCGGGTTGTACACTGATGCCAATCATCCCGGCCTCATTCCAGCCCAAATCTTGCGGATCTGCAATACCGACGATTTGCAAAAAGCCATCGGCCGTCATCTGATTCACGCGCCGTCGGGCAGAACTTTCAGAAATACCTAATTTCTCGGCAATCTCCGTGAAGGGCATGCGGCCATCATATTGCAGCAAGCGAATGATATCTCGATCGATTTCGTCTACCATGGGCTGCATAATAGCGTAAAACGTCATATTCGTCAAGAAATTGACGGAAACCGTCATAAATAGGCCATAAAATTGGCGGTTTATGGTATGATCTGCCCAGACTCATGACACCTTCAAATGAATCTTCGCATCCGGGTAGCGTTTGGATGTCCAAAGCCCCATCGCTGAATTGAGAAGATATCCGCTAACATCCCAGGAGCAAAAACTCATGGCCTCAGCTACAAATATTTTGATTACCAATGCGCACATCTTTACCAGCGATCCGCAAAATCCCTACGCGGAGGCGCTTGCCATCCAAGATAATCGCATTGTCTGGGTGGGCAACCAGGCCGATGCCGAAGGTTGGTTGACACCCGAAACGCGCCAGATTGATGGACAAGGCAAAACCCTATTGCCCGGTTTTATCGACGCTCATTTCCATCTGTTGTGGGGCTGCTTCTGGTTGGGGAACGCCCAATTGCGGGAAGTTGCCAACCAGGATGGTCTCCGCAATGTGTTGCTGGAGTATGCGAAAACCAACAAAACTACATCCTGGGTGGTGGGGCGCGGCATCAAATATGGGATTGTATCCACCCGCCAGGAACTTGACGCCATCTTTTCGGATCGCCCGGTATATGTTGGCGCGTACGACGGGCACACCGGCTGGGCAAATACCAAAGCCTTGCAAATGGCAGGGATTCTGGATCAAGATAAAGACATTGGCCCCAACGGAATCATCGTGCGGAATGAAGCTGGCATCGCCACCGGCGAGTTGCGCGAAGAAGACGCCATGAACGCCATCCTGAACCTGATGCCCGAACCCGACGAGGCGCGCCGCCGCGAATTGCTCCAGTTGGGGATGCGACAGATCACCGCCGCGGGCGTGACCAGCCTCCACAATATGAACGGCGATATGCGCGAGATGCTGACCTACGCCGCCGTGGAGGATGCGGGTGAGATGCTACTGCGCGTCTATGTGCCTTTGTGGGTCAAGCCCGAGATGGACGAAAGCGCCCTGGCTGAGGCCGTGCAAATGGCGCAGATTCAAGGCGACTACGCCCGCGGCGGGGCCGCCAAATTCTTTATGGATGGGGTGTGGGAATCGTACACGGCGCTAAACCTGGCTCCCTATGCCGATGACCCCGAGGCACAAGCTGACGGCATTTGGAGCCTGGAGCGTTTCACGCAAATGGCCGCCGCCTGCGACCGACTGGGGCTGCAGATTTTCGTACATTGCTGCGGGGATGGGGCCGTGCGCCGCACGTTAGACGGCTACGAGGCGCTTCAACGAATCAACGGAAAGCGCGATAGCCGTCACCGCGTCGAGCATATCGAAGTGATTCATCCCGACGATTTGCCGCGCTTCAAAGAACTGGGCGTGATTGCCTCGATGCAGCCGATCCATGCGCCGTTGAGTGTGGATACGGAAGATATTTGGATGGACCGCACCGGGCCGCAGCGTTGGCCCTACGCCTTCGCCTGGCGGACGATCAAGGATGCCGGGGCCGAGATGGCCTTCGGAACCGATTGGGCAGTTGCCCCCTTCGAGCCGATGCTCAATCTGCACGCCGCCCTCACCCGCCAGCCCTACACTCCCGAGCAGGCTGATCAACGCCTGACGCTGGAAGAATTGCTCATCGGCTATACCCGCGACGCAGCCTACGCTGAATTTCAGGAGCACGAAAAAGGTCAGATCAAGCCCGGTTATCTGGCTGATTTAGTTTTGCTCTCGGAAGATATTTTCCAGATACCCCCTGAAGAGCTAGACAAAGTTGAGCCGCTCATGACGATGGTCAACGGCAAAATCGTTTATGAGGCTTAAAATTATCCGGTGCAACGCACTCCGGCATTAAAAAGTTCCATACGCACAAAATCCAAGTGCATCGCACCTGGGATAATCAGGCAAATAAAAAGAGCGGCGGGCGCAACGCCCGCCGCTCTTTTCTTGTTAATCTTCCACAATCACCCAATCGCTGGCACTACGGCCAAAGACTTCAGGGGAGTACATTTCTTCGGCCTTGGTGGGCGGGGCCACGAACGTCCCCGGCGTGGTGGCACGCGCGGTATAGGTGTATTCGTAGACACCATCCCAAAGCAAGGATGTAAAAGCTTCAGCGCGCTCGTCGCGCATATTCTGGTGTTCGTACCAGGTTCCCCACCACCACCAGCCGTAGCGATAATCGGGGCTGTCTGGGTCTTGCGGCGTTGAGCCAGAGACAGATAGCGCCGGG
>CALCSH010000002.1 GCA_937893815.1 uncultured Anaerolineae bacterium
TGTGGGATCCAAGGCCCAGCGCATGCGCTCCACGCCCTCGGTTAGATCTTTGACACTACCGGCAAAGCTCAGGCGTAGATAGCCCTCCATGCCAAAATCCCGCCCAGGGACCGTCACGACCAGCGCTTTTTCGAGCAGGAAGTCGGCTAACTTCACCGAGTCGTTTCCATAGGCGCGAAAATCCGGCATGACATAGAATGTGCCATCCGGGGGAACAATCTTTAGATCGTTAAAAGCCTTGAGTTCGTTCAAAACCACATTGCGGTTATTCTCAATTGTCAGACGCAGATTTTCGATCACGCCCTGCTGCCCGGTGAGGGCGCCCTCCGCTGCCGATTGCAGCAACGTGGCCGGGTTGGAGGTCATCTGCGACTGCACGTTAATCATCACATCCACAAGCTTGCGCGGTGCAATCACCCAGCCGATGCGGAAGCCGGTCATGCCGTAGGCTTTGGAGATGCCATTGACGACGATGATGTGCGAATTTTCAATGTCTTTTTGGGTGTGCTGGTAGCCGGGCGTCCACGGCTTGTGGTCGAAAACCAGTTTGTGATAAATATCATCCATAATCAGGTAGATGCCCTTGCGCTCGCAGTACGCCACCAGTTCGGCGATGAAATCGACGCGATACATCACCCCGGAGGGATTGTTGGGGCTGTTGATGATAATCGCTTTTGTGTACGAACTGACGGCTTGCTCGATATCGCTCATGCGCTGGTAGAAGGAGCCATCTTCGGGGGTGACGACCACCGGCACGGCGTAGCACATCTTGACCATCTCGGGATAGCTGACCCAATAGGGGGCCAGCAGCACAACCTCATCTTGTGGATTGAGTAACGTGTAGAGTATGTTGAAGATGGATTGTTTGGCCCCCGTGGTGACGATGATATTTTCCGGGGCGACGACACGCCCGTAGTGCTCCTCGGTGTAGCGGATGATGGCTTTTTTAAGCGAAGGTGTGCCATCCACCCGTGAGTATTTCACATCTCCGATGCGCAGTTGTGCCGAAGAACTCAGAATGGCGTTGATTGGGGTTGGGTTTTTGGGTTCGCCAATCCCCAGGTGGATTACGGGTTCGCCCCTGGCGCGCAAGATACGCGCCTTTTCATTCAGCGCCAGTGTCGGGGAGGTGGCAATTGAACGAGCTTGTTTGCTGAGACTCATATTCACTCCATAATCTTGGTGGAAAGGTGAGATGAATGGAGGTTAATTATACCTGTATGCTTTTTGAGATGCAGTGACAATTTGGTGGGTCTTTAGGAGCTACCGTGAGAAACCCCTAAATCTGGACATTTACCACGGGGATTCCACAATTGGGGGCGTACTTTTTAAAGTGCGCCCCAATTGTGGAATCCCCTACGACTTTGGTTGTTGCTATTTGCCTAACGTCAGTAATTGATCGCTGTCGCTGGCGCCAATGGCGAGCACTTCTACCGAACCCATCTTGTCTAGCTCCTGGCGGATTTTCTCTTCGTCGCCGCCGCGTTCTTTGAGATCGACATACGAATAGCTGCCAGAATCATCATAGGAAATCGCTACCGAAACGATATACGCCCCGGCATTGGCCAGTGCCTGAGTTAAGGCGGCCAATTGACCTTTTTGGTCTGGAACCTTGGCTTCCAGGCGGGTACCGGCCTGACCACCGCCGGTGATCTCTACGAAGGTTTTGAAAATGTCGGTATCCGTGATAATGCCAACCAGTTCACCGTCTTTCACGACTGGCAAGCATCCAATATCGTTGTCCAGCATAAATTTTGCGGCATTTGAGATGCTGCACGTTTCTTCGACAGCCATCACCGGATGGATCATGATTTGCTTCATGGTGACTTTCTCCAGCAACGAAGCGATTTCGAAGACACTGAGTGTTGTCACTGGCGAAGGTTCGGCGCGCAACATATCGTTGTAGGTGACAATGCCTGTCAACTTGTTGTGCTGATCCACAATTGGCAGGTGTTTGATATCGTTTTGCTGCATTATGCGCAAGGCCTGATTATAATTGGTCTGCGGTGTAGCCGTGATTGGGTTGGGGGACATACGATTCTTGACATTCATTCGGGTACTGACTCCTTTTTGCATGCGTTGAGCAATATCACTGGCTTTCACCAGCCACTGCCCGCGATACTTGCCGCCCACTTTTTGGGCGTTGATTTTTTTTTCGGCCACCAACTGACGGATACGGGCAGTTGTCACGCCGAGTTGTGTGGCGGCTTCCTGGGTGCAGATCCACTCTTCGCTCATCGGTACTCCTTACGCTAGCGAAAATCGATATCCAAAGTGTACCCCTTACGCCAGCGAAAGTCAATGGGCTGCTATGCTTGTTTCGATGGCAATCGCGGCTTTGTTTTTAACCGGCGAAGGCGTATCTTCTCAGAAAACAAGGAGAGAAGTCAAGCTTTTCAGCGGTTCTTCGCTGTTTCATCTGAGTTTTGAAAAAGTTTGACTTCTGTTTTTCAAATTATTGAGAAGATGCTGCGAAGGGTAACTTTTCAAAAGCCGGGGAGAAGTCAAACTTTTCGGTTACTCTTTGCCAGTCTCACCCGGGTTGCAAAAAAAGTTTGACTTCTGTGACACAAAACCATGAAACGACCCAAACGCGCAAGAACTGTATACAAAGGGGTG
>CALCSH010000003.1 GCA_937893815.1 uncultured Anaerolineae bacterium
ACATCTCCGTCATCGGCTTTTTGCAGTAGAGTCATGTATCAAAACAAATCAAATAAGCCGGGGGAATGATAACCGGGGGAACTGGAGTTGGCAAGGGGGTTAGCGTTGCAGGGTTGATAAATATACCCAGAGCCAAAAAGGAATTAATCCGCCAACAAATAGCAGTGCCAGAAGTCCTAGAAACGCAGTACCCCAATCAATATCGAATGGATCACTTTTCTTGGCAGGAACTCTTCTTCCCGATTGCTGTACTACAGGGGTTGGAGGTGAAGCTTTTGGCTGATAGCGTGCAGGTTGGGCGTTTGCTTGTGGAGCAGCAGGGCTGGGTTGGGATGCAGGCGTTGCCTTTTCCTGGGAGAAAGAAATTAACACTCGTCCAAATTGGTCGGCGGTGCGATAACGTGCCGAAGGTTCTTTCGAGAGTACTTTTAGGATAATGCGATTGAGATTGTCGCTAATCGTGTTCTGTAGCTCCTGAGGCGGCCGTGGGGCCATTTCACGATGCATTCGAGCTAATTCTGCGCCCTTTTCTGCTTCGAAGGGAAGGTGACCGGTCAGCATCTCGTACAAGACTACACCCAGGCTGTAGACATCGGATGCTGGGGATGGTGATCTTCCACTGGCTTGTTCTGGTGAGAAATATTGTGGTGATCCCCAGACAATTTCGGAACGCTCATCAGGATGAATAGACGCTAGCGCCCGTGCGATGCCAAAATCGGTCACCTTGAGCCGCCGGTCCGGGGTTACCAGCATATTTTGCGGCTTTACATCGCAATGCACCAGGCCAGCTCTATGAGCGTAGCCAATACCAGCACAAGCTTGCACCATGAGCGAAGTTCCTGAATGTACAGAAAAGCGGCCGCGTTTTTCAATCCATTCTTTTAAAGTTGAACCGGGGACATATTCCATAACGATGAAAATTCGCCCCTGATCAATACCGAAATCATGCACGGTGACTATATTCGGATGCGTGAGATTGGCAGCCGCTTTAGCCTCCTGGCGGAATCGTTCCCGAAAAGCCGGATCATGGGAAAAATCCTTGCGCAGAACTTTGATGGCTACCGTGCGTTCAAGCATTAAATCTTGGGCCTTGAACACCACAGCCATCCCGCCGCTGCCTAGCTGTTCATCAAGTTGGTATCGATTGTTGAGCAGGTTTTCCATAGGCTACGCATCTGTTGACCTTTCGGGTAGAATTGTACCATTCTTAGCACCGGAAAAATTATTATGCCACAAGCATATATTGTCTATAATCCCGCCGCCGGAAAATTCCCTTCCGCAATGCTCACCGAGCAGGCTGCTGCTGTGTTACAAGATCGGGGATGGCAAACTCGCTTGGAGCGCACTAATGGCGGAGAGCATATTACTGAATTGGCGCGCCGTGCAGCCAATGAAAAAATGGACGCGTTTTTTGTCGCAGGTGGTGACGGCTCAATCAACCTTGCTGTGAAGGGACTGTTGGGCAGCCAGACGGCATTAGGCGTATTTCCAGCAGGAACGGCAAATGTATGGGCGAAAGAATTAGGTTTGCCAGATTTAACCTGGACACGTTTGATGGCGCTGGAAGAAAGCGCTCGCCGTTTTGCCACGGCCACCGTGCGTAAGGTGGATGTCGGTTTTTGCAACCAGGAACCTTTTTTATTATGGGGTGGGGTCGGACTGGATGCATTCATTGTACACCGAATTGAACCGCGCAGTCGTTGGAAAAAAAGCTTCCCTGTAGCGCAATATTCATCCAGTTTGTTGCGACAGGCGACAGTTTTCAGCGGTGTAGATTTATGCATTCACGCAGATGGCGAAGAAATCAAAGGGCATTATTTGTTAGCCGTTGCCAGTAATATTCATCTTTACGCTGGAGGCTTGGCTAAAATTTCTCCCGCGGCGTGCCTGGACGACGGGCAGATGGATTTGTGGCTTTTCTCCGGGGAAACCTGGCTGGAGGCGGTAACACATGCCTGGAATTTATGGTCGGGCCAGCATGTACATTCCAAGCTAGTTCATTGCGTTCCATTTCACCAGGCGCAACTGAATTCTGATACCCCACTTTATGTTCAAGTGGACGGAGAACCGATTGAAAGCGAAACACAAGTGAAAATTTCTGTCCATCAGCGCGCTTTAAATATTTTGGTTCCTGAAAAAGCGCCGCGCACATTATTTATGGATTGAAGATGAAAACTCCGCGCAAGTTTCGATGGCCGATATTTGAGATTATTGGAGCAATTTTGGTTGCTGTGGGATTGTTGTTGATTGTGCTGTTGATGCTCAACTTCACGCGGCCATCAAAACAGCCTGTAGGGCTGGTTACGGCGATCCTGACGGTGATTCCCGCTCCTACAGAAACACCGCTACCGCCTGCGCCTGAGAATACCCCCACCCCTCAAGCCGATGCACCTCAAGGGCCGGGCGAAGGTGCGTTGTATGTGGGAGCCTATGTGCAGGTCACTGGCACCGGTGGCGATGGGCTGCGCATCCGTGGCGGACCTGGATTGTCAAATGAACAGCAATACCTGGCTCTCGAATCAGAAGTCTTCGAGATTATTGCCGGGCCACAACAGGCAGATGATTATACCTGGTGGCAGCTTTCGTCTCCTTCGGATGCCAATATTAGCGGGTGGGCTGT
>CALCSH010000004.1 GCA_937893815.1 uncultured Anaerolineae bacterium
CCATATATTCCGGCGGGAACACCTGCACGGTAGTTTTTTCAGTGGAGTCAATGTTGGAATAAATGTAACTGCTCAGGCGATGAATATTTCGATCTGCAATCCCAACGATTCGACCTGCTGGCGAATTTCATCTTGGTAGAGTGGATTGAGTAGAATTATGCCGTCTGGTTGAAATTCGTTGAGCGCCTCCGGTGAAATAATTTTTTGCCCAGTGCGCGGAATATAGAGACCTTGTTTGTGGGGATTGATATCGACGATGTATTCAATGGGAATGTTTTTCCCGAACGAGTTGAGAAATGTCACTCCTTTGGAGCCAGCGCCCCACAGGACGATCTTCTGGGTTGATCCGGTGAAAGAGTGCAGCCGTTGCTCCCAGAAGGCGACTTTCTCGGCACGTCGGGCCTTGAAAGCAGTTACGAGTTCTCCTGTATCCGAAATTGGAGGCATTATTCTTTTGGTTGTCTGATTAAAAGTCGGATGCGCTTCAAGAGTCAGAAACTGGTTTCCATACACTTCATCTAACCGCGTGATGGTAAATTGATTACGCTCAAAGATATGCTGCAGGGATGATGGTGTAAAAAACGAAGGATGTTCGTAAATCACATCCCAAATACCCAGATCGCGCAGTGTGTAGAGCGCGTTAGGAACTTCGAAGAAAATAGGCACAGCGGCAGTGTGCGCCAGAGCCACTAACTCTGCAGGCGCGGCGAGATGTTCCAGTACGTGACGGCAAACGATAAAGTCTAATGGGGCATCAAGGTAGGCGGCTGTGAAATAGCTGCGCTCGAAGTTCAAGGTTGACGAAGACGGAACTCCACGAGATGGGTCGTAGCCAGGATCTAAGCCACGGCCATAATTTTTACCCATTTCACAGATTAGTTTTAGAAAATCTCCGCCACCGCAACCAATTTCGAGAATGCTTTTGTCGCGCAAATTGTGGCGTTCAATCAGCGCCGCGGCAATTTCGCTGGCGTACTCCCGAAAGCGGGTTGAATGAAAAAGGGAGTTTTCATAATCGAGATCGTAGGCCACAAGATCATCGTTGAAAGCGCGATTAAAGATATGGCCGCAGCTTTCGCAATACAGCAGTTGAATCTCGCCGACTGGGGCGGCCAGGGCTTCCACGCGGTGAGAATACAGGCAATTGCAATGGACAGGAGCCTCGGGGATGTGAAGAATTTTACTGAAATTTTGCTGATCGCAAATGGGGCAATGTGTGAGCATAGGGTAAAACGTTGACACAGAAGTATTTTCTGTGTTCTCTGTGGCTAAAACGACTTTGTTATCGAAATAATCTCAGGAGCAAGCCCTAACTGTGTCAGGCATTGCCGAATTTCCGCGAGATAGATTGGATTTAGTACGATCACTACATCTGGAGGGGCGTTTGACAGGTCTTCCGGCACGATAATCTCGTGCCCGCTCCCGGCGGTGATCGTGTTGCGCTTGTGGGGATTTATATCTACGCAATACGCAATTTCATCTGTGACGCCGAGCGTGGTGAGAAACGCGACCGCTTTCGAGCCACCACCCCAGAGGGCTACGTGTTTCCCTTGCTGCTTTGCATTGTTTAAAAATTGTTGCCAGTCGGATAATCGCTGTGCAAATTTATCCCTAAAAAAAACTACTGGTTGGTTGGATGATTTTCTGGGGATTTTGGTGAATTCGATCAATACGGCAGATTTTTCTTCTTCTTTGGAAACCTGATCTGGAGATAGCCTGGCTTCAATCATCAAATACTGGTGATCGTAGGCGTTTTCAAGGCGTAAAATTTCGAAACCGCTACGCCGGAAGAGAATTTCTAAGGATGTGGCTGTAAAATACGAACAGTGTTCATAGTAAATATCCCAAAAGGCAATTTCTTCGAGCACTCGACTGGCATCCGGTACCTGGAAAAAGACAATTGCGTGTGGAGAATTGACTAGGGCGGAATGCACCATGCCCACGAATTCAGTCACGTTGCCAATATGCTCCAAAGTCATTTTGCAGATCACAAAATCGGCGCGCTGGTGAGCGTATTGTTCCGAATAAAAATCCTTGATGAACTCGATATTATCGTTGGATGGCACGCGTCCTGGCTGGTAGGCAGGATCAAACCCCAGGCCACGGTTATCGCCCATCACGCAAATTTGACTGAGGAATTCCCCCATGCCGCACCCAATCTCGAGAATCCGTTTGCCGTGAAGGTCGTAACGATCGATCAGCTTTTGCGCCAGGCTACGGGAAAACTTGTCAAAAGTTGGTGAATAACTCTGCGTACTTTCGTACTCAGCACGATAATCTTGGAGAGACGGGTCATATTTCGCGTTGAAGATGAATCCACAAATTGGACAGGAAAACAAGGAAATTTCGCCGCTGGGGTACTCCAGGGCTTCGCTACGGCTTTTGTGGAGCAATACACTATGTGTGGGGGCGCACGCAACCCGGTAGAGGCTCTCCGCTTCTTGGGCGCCGCATGCCGGGCACTTCGTGACATTTCGCGAATGTGTCATTTGGCTTGTAATATCTCATCCAGATAATTATGAGCTTTGGAACAAAAATATGGGCGCATGAGTTGATAGGCGCCAAGTGCAAGCAACTTCTTGGCTCCCGACATGGTCTTCGTGCGGTTTTTATACCAATAAATTGAGCGTAACATTCCGATGGCACTATAGAGGGCATTAAAGTGTTTATCAAGCGCAATGTCGGTGAAATAACCTCTGAAAAATTGTTCCCGAAGTTCAAGAAGATACGCTCGCGGGATAAGAAATCCAAAGTTGCTAATCAGCGTTTTTTGTACATCGATATCCGTAAACAATTGTAAGATTCCATAATAGATTGGCTTGCGCTCCCGGAAACTTGGATCAAAATCCAAAACAATCACCCGATCATTGGGTGTTAGCAGGATATTAGAGAGGTGAAAATCTCCGTGTGTGAGCGTGTAGTATACCGGGCTACCCTTTAGGACGGATAACGCCGCATCGAATTTTTGCCTCAGCGGTCGAATAGCGCCGCTCATTGCCTGAATCTCGACGATCTGACGGAAGCGCATTTCGATATGATTGGTAAGATCAAGCGTGTCAAAGGGTTGTAGCCGCATGTCACCCATAGTCTGATGATACAGTCGCAGCCACTTTCCGGCAAGATACACTGCCTTTGAGAAACGCTGGCGGATGGCGTGGACACCCAAACGCATATCCGGCCGGAGAATGATTTCCCGAAAAGACGTTGCATCCAATTCCCGCATCACGATCGCATTCCAAGGCGGCAAATAAGCGATTGTCTGGATGCAGCCGAGCTGTGGGTCAGCTTGCTCGTGGATCACGCGTGCCATGATTTGCAACGCCTCGAATTCTTGCCGTGAGGCAGATCTTAATTCAGCGTCCAGTATGGCTTCAACCAGATTGCTGCGATCCTCGTAATCTTGAATTTTGGCGCGTATGCGGAAAAATTGCTGTCCAGGAAGGGCGACGTCATACAAAAAGGCAAATGAAAAGGCATAGCGAATTTGAATGGGTTCAAGGCGCACCAAACTGGCCTGCTCCCCAAACCAGACCGGTATCTGCTGACGGATGGCTTCACTGAGCTGTTGGATGATACTTGTTTCGTCTGGGTCGAGCATAGCGTCTCAGGGCAGGGTAGTGATTTCGAGATTTCCAAATGTGATATCAACGTGGTGGGCAACTAGTAATAGCGAACCGCTTTCTGGCCTTCCGAAGGGTTGCTCGCCAATTAAAGTCCAGGTTTGCGGCTCCAGAGCGGTAGACGGCCAAATTTTCAGGCGGTAATGCTCACCAGCATTCGCCATGGATGTGTCTACGGACAAGCGGAGATCATACCATGTACCGAGTTCTAGTTCCATATTCAAATCTTTGGCGAGTGGGGTGTCATTATATCCGCTGAGCAACAACCCAGTACTACGTCCATATTCATCCCATCCATACCAGGCGGTTGCGCTTTTATCCCACCAGCCACAGCGGGGTTGTTCGCAAACTATGGGTTCGTCAGAATGCCCGTTCCAATGAACAATAATTCCCAACCCGGCGCCGTTACTTGGCGATTCAATCGGGTTAACGCTGTGAATAATGAATGGGACGGTGATCTCATAATTCTCCCAGGATAGATCGCCAACTACTATTGCCCTGTCGTAACTGATGGTCTTTGTGCGAATCCCATCTGCAGTGAGCGCCCATTGCCCGTCCACAATTTGCACGGCTTTGCTACTATCGCTAACTTGATCCCAGTCTACTGCATACGGCAGCGGCCAGACCTGGTCAGCGATAAATTTCAGGGAGATCGTTTGTTGGATTTGATTGCCGTGTCTGTCGATCGCGGTAATCGTGATTTGATTTGGTCCAGGAGTGAGTTGGCTGGTTGGAATTTCGATATTGAAATCGCCTTCACAGGCCAGCCGCCGCTCCGAAGCGCCGATGGAGAGGGGTTGCCTGGGGCGGTTGTTCAGGGTGTAGCTCAGTGTGGATACTCCCCAGCGGGCATCCACGCGCCCCTGAATGTTGTACCACTCCTGGGGAATACCCCGCTCCCCAAAGGTTTGCTCCACCCCTTGCCAGAGTTCAATTCTTAGGGGTTCATCGCGCTCATGATGGGGCGTGATGCAACCCGGGTCGGGCAATCCTCCCCAGATTTCATCCAGAATATCCACGCTGAGCAATCCACCGAATGCCAGAAAAGCGATCACTGGGACGAGAAATCTTCGCTTCATTCTTTGAACGCCATCTCGAAAAATGGTAGCCTACGCTGGCTATATTCATCGGGAACAACCACCGGGCTACCAATATGTCCGCCATTTTCGAGCAGCCACACATGCGCGTTGGGGCCGATGTGGGCTTCGTATTTGTTGTTGACGCAACTTTCGAAATATTCCAACAGCGCGCCAAACAGGGCACAAACTAGCGCATTAAAAATGGGAAATTGGAGTTTTTTCATGCTTCGAGGTGATTGTGTGGACGCGGATTACAGAATCTTAGGCTCAGGTATGGGGATGATGAACTTTCCCCCGCGCGCGCGATAAATGCTTTGCTGCTGAAGTATTTCAGTTGCAAAATTCCATGCCAACAACAGCACGTAATCGGGTTGCTCTGCGAGGAGATGTTCAACGGGAAAAATCGGCAGGTGGTTACCGCCCATAAAGCGCCCGTGTTTAAAAATATTCAGGTCTACAATCGAGTCGAGATGGCGTTTATCGATGCCGCAGTAGCTCATCAGGGTGGTGGCTTTGGCGGCAGCACCATACCCAACAATGCGCTGCCCATCGGCGCGTAAATCGTCGAGGATTGCAATCAGCCGCGAGCGAATCCCGCTCACACCTGCGGCAAAATTCTCATAATAAAGCAGATTATCCAGTCCATCACGGGCTTCATCAGCCAGGGCATTTTTTAGTACCTCTGTAGGCGATGAATGATGCTCAACGTACAATCGCAACGATCCGCCATGGGTAGGCAGGCGGCGCACATGATTGAGATGCAATCCGTGACGCTTAAATAGCCGCTCGAGAGCGGTGATGGAGAAGTAACATAAGTGTTGATGGTAGATCGTATCGAATTCGAGTTTTTCGATTAAGTCCACCAGATAGGGAACTTCGATAACGATCACCCCGCTTGTTTTGAGCAGAATTGCCATTCCGGCGACGAAACCATTCAGGTCGGGCACATGGGCTAAAACATTGTTGGCAAGGATCACGTCGGCGCGCTGCCCCTCGGAGCGGAGTTGGTCCGCCAGCTCGCGGGTGAAGAATTCGCATCGGGTGGGGATGCCTGCCTTTTGGGCAATGTCTGCCGGACCTTGCGCCGGGTCGATACCTAACACGGGGACGCCGCGCTCGATAAAATTCTGCAGCAAATAACCGTCGTTGCTGGCCAACTCAATCACCAGACTGTTCTCGTTGAGAAGACGGCTCTCGATTAAATCCAGTGCGTTGGCGCGGCAATGTGCCAACCAGCCAGGTGAAACCGATGAGTAGTATGGATAATCTTGCCGAAAGAGAATGTCGGGATCGACACTGACGCCAATCTGGACGAGTGAACACTTCGGGCAGAAATAGAGCGTAAGCGGGGCGGTCAGCTCCGGCCTGGAAATTTGTTCGGCACTCAGCAAACGGTCGGCTAGAGGTGTATCACCGAAATCAATAATTTCTTGCAGGCTGTCAAAACCACACGAACGGCAAATGGAGGTGCGTGATGGCATAGTTGTAATCATTTGCGACTTTGTGCTATATCCAGCGCAGGTTTTCGTCGAGCAGGCCATCTGTGATCAACTGACGGATATGGGCGATGCGCTTGTAGCGCGGACCTTCAAATTCGGCCTGCTGGATGCCAACGCGCTGATAGGCTTCATAGAGTTCTTGCGCCCCGCGGCGTATGTCCCAAACAGGCTGAAACTGTGGCAGTTCTTGCTGAATCCGATCGCAGTTTACGCGGTAGGTACGCCTATCAGGG
>CALCSH010000005.1 GCA_937893815.1 uncultured Anaerolineae bacterium
GGCAGGGGATTCGAGCGTGCGCGCCCATAGAAGTTCGACGCCGCGGATATGCTTCCCAATCAGCGATGGGTTGTCATCGCTGCCCAGGCGGAACTTATTGCGAATGCTTTCAACTTCGGGCAGTTCAGGCATTATTCATCGAAAATGGCCCCAACGCTGCGGCCTTCATGGGCGCGAAGAATGACTTCGCCCAGCAGCGGTGCGACGGAGCAGATTTCCAGATTGTGCTGGAGTTTGGCGAAGTTTTCAGGTGTGATGGGGATGGTATCCGTGGTGATAATTTTAGTGAGCGGCAGGCTGGCAAGACGCTCTACCGCAGGGATCGAGAATACCGGGTGAACAAAAACCAGATACAGGTTGCGCGCGCCATGTTCTTTGGCCAGTATTGCGGCCTGGACGACGGAGCCAGCGGTATCGACTTCATCATCGACGATAATCACATCACATCCGCGTACATTGCCAATCAGAGAGAGCGCTTCGGCTTTATCTTTTTTTCCACCGCGGCGTTTTTCCACAAAGGCAATCGGTACATCCAGATCGGAGGCAAAATTACGCCCTTTTTTGGCAAATCCTAGATCAACGGTGAGCACCACCGGGCTGTGCATCTGCGGCAGCATTTTCTCAAGATGCTCGGTCAAAATGTAAAAAGCGCTGAGCACATCGCCAGGAATCGAGAAAAATCCCTGAATTTGCCCGGCATGCAAGTCGATGGTCATATAGCGGTCGGCTCCGGCAATTTCGATCATATCGGCAATCAGGCGCGCCGTGATCGGGGTGCGCGGTTTATCCTTTTTATCGGAACGAGCATAGCTAAAATACGGAACGACCGCGGTCACGCGTCCGGCCGAATCGAGGCGCAGGGTTTGCAGCGTAATCAGCAATTCCATCAGGTTGCGATGAATCGGGCGGGAGGTGGTTTGCACGATATAGACATCTTGCCCGCGCACGCTGCTATTCAAGCGCACCCATAAGTTGTCATTGGGGAAATGCTGCACATGCTGCTCGCATATCGGCACGTTGAGATAACTGGCAATTTGTCGGGTCAAGTCTGGTGAAGCGGTTCCGGCGAAGATTTGAATATCTCCGTACATGCCGCAACTGTCCTGGTGTTTGTGATTCATAGCTGTTTTCTCGTTAGTTTTTCGATGCGCTTTAAGCCGTGAGAATCCGCCATAACGCGTAATTCGTATTCTATGTCTTATCGATCTCTGGGGGCCATTCTTCGCGCAGCACGCTCATAAAATGGACATCGCTATACGTTCCATATTTGTAGTGCGCCTGCCGCATACAGCCCTCATACACATATCCGGCTTTTTCATAGGCATGTATGGCGCGTGGATTCTCCTCATAGACCCGCAAAAAAATACGATTTAAGTTCAATGTTTCAAAACCGTGCTTCAATGCCAGGCGCATGGTTTCTGTACCATACCCCTGATTCCAATGACTTTTATCGCCAATCACGATGCCAACTTCGGCGGAGCGCACGCGCCAGTCGATGCCAAACAGCCCGATATTGCCCACCGGCAGCCATGCTCCCTGATCGTCAATCTCAATCATCAGGGCGCGTTCTTCGGGCGCGCGTTTCAGCAATCCTTCAAACCACAACTCTTCTTCGGCGTGCGAAAGCGGTAAATACAACGAAAGCCCGTGACGCACTTCGGGATCATTCAACCAGCCGACAAACAGGGGTAAATCTTCTTTTTCTATTGCCCGCAGGCGAATTCGTTCTCCAAGAATCATCGCGGTACTCCATTCAGCAGCGCGGACACAGCGTCGCGTGGCGCGATCTGGCGCTGGGCTAATTTTTCAAAAATATGTGCAATTCTTTCGTCCGTCACAGAGGCGCGCCAACGCTGCACCAGCGCGGTATGCAGCAGATCATCGAATTCGCTTTGCAGGCGGGCACGCGTTTTCTGTTCCCATTCACCCGAATCATGCAAATACTGATGATGTTTGGCAATTTGATCAATCAGTTCAACGATGCCGGAATCTTCGGTAGCGATGGTTTTTTGAATTGGAGGAAGCCAGACGGACTCCCCCGATGTGGGTTCGGGTTGTGAGGGTTGTACAGTCTCAAGAGCGCCATGATGACGAAATACGCGCCGCCCTGGGTGGGCCAACTGCAACATACCGCGCAGGGCGCGTTCGGTGTGTTCAGCCCCGGGACGGTCGGCCTTGTTGATAACTAGAATATCGGCGATTTCGAGAATCCCGGCTTTTATCGCTTGAATATCATCGCCCAGACCGGGGGCTTCCACCACCAGAGTGGTATGTGCCAATCGAGCAACTTCCACTTCGGCTTGCCCGGCACCAACGGTTTCGATGAGAATTATTTCGAACCCGGCGGCATCGAAAGCCTGCACCAACCCCGAGGTGGCCGCGGCCAACCCGCCCAAGGAGCCGCGCGAAGCCATCGAGCGGATGAATACGCCAGAGTCTCCGGTCAGATCTCTCATACGCACGCGATCCCCCAGAACCGCCCCCCCCGAAAACGGGCTGGATGGGTCAACCGCAACAATCGCCACGCGTTTTTGGGGCACGCCTTCGGGTGGATGGCGATAGTGCCATGCCAGCCGATTTACTAATGACGATTTACCCGTTCCCGGCGAGCCGGTTACGCCAACCAGGTGCGCCTGACCCGTATGTGGAAATAATTCGCTCAGTGCGGTATACCCGGCGGGCGTGCTGTTTTCAATTTGCGAAAGTAGGCGTGCCAGCGCCAAACGGCTGCCGTGGAGCACATCTTGCACAACAATCGTCATATCAGGCTGCCGTCTCTCCCAAGACCCCCAGGCGCACATCGGCTACGATCTGGTCGGTGAGGGTGCCGGGGCCATAGACACCGCTTACACCAGCGGCTTTGAGCGCGGCGGTGTCTTCATCGGGAATAATGCCGCCCACAAAGAGCTGCACATGGGTTTGGCCGTTGGCTTCCAGTAGTTCCAGCACACGCGGCACCAGCGCATTATGTGCGCCCGATAAAATCGACAAACCGACCACATCCACATCTTCTTGCAGTGCGGCTTCGGCGATCATTTCCGGGGTTTGGCGCAATCCGGTATAAATCACTTCCATACCGGCATCTCGCAGGGCGCGGGCCACCACTTTTGCGCCGCGGTCGTGTCCATCCAGGCCGGGTTTGGCAATCAGCACGCGAATCTTTTTTTCTAATGGGTTCATTTTGCCTCCAGTTTTGGGGGTATGGTGTCGATTATACCGCGTTCAGAGTTTGGGATTTGGCATGTGAGAACACACCAAGAACCAAACTGACAAAACTGACAGTTGTTTGTCTAACGCTCTTCCGGTGAAGGTGATTATCTTGACAGCCCGCGATGGGCATGATAATCTTGCGCCCGTTCTGCGAAGCAGGGGCACGATTTGCCCTGCCCGCGAATAAAATCTTTGTCTGGCGCAGTTAGAAGGCCACATTCTGGCTGCAGCGCTACGCGTAGGCTACTGCGGTGAAAGATGCCCTTATTTCTGGTACAGTATCGAACTGCGTAAGGCAAATTTATTATCGAAATGGAGTTGGCACGAATATGGAAGAGCGAGTTGCCGGAACTGTAAAATGGTTTAATGCCCATAGGGGCTATGGTTTCATTGGCCGTGATGGTGATGATGATGTTTTTGTTCACTTTTCGGCGATCACGATGGAAGGTTACCGCCGCCTGGATGAAGGCCAGAATGTTGAGTTTTCCATCGAAGAAGGGCCCAAGGGAGTTCAGGCTGCCGAGGTCGTTCCCGTCTAGGTAGCAGCCTTATCGGATTAGAACACAATGCCGCCAACCGGCGGCATTGTGTTCTAATCCGATATTTGCACAGAAATGCGGAGATTTACAGCGATTCTCAGAAAAGTAGCCGAGTATATATTGGGATAAAATTACATCATGTTACAATGACTGGACTATTTATTTTTGGAGGTTGCGATGATTTCATTATCTATATCAGAACGCGGCCAGGGATTGCTCGAATACGGATTGGCAATTGTTTTGGTAGCTGTCATAGTCATTTTGATGGTCTCAATATTGGGAACTGCCGTTGGCAATCTCTTTAGCAATATCATGGCGTCGATTTAATTCCATCATCTTTCCTCAAGCTCTCCATAATTTCTCCACAAGTTTTGGGCATACTATAGACAATTCAGTTTAGGGCATTTGCCCAATACAAACTCATGGAGGTATCTATGTTTCGTAATAAAAAAACATTTAGCATCCTGACAATTGTTATTCTTGTTTTGGTGCTGATTGCTGGTGGTTTCGCTCTGTATCGAATTGGATTTCTACATGGCGCGGCGGCTGGCTTGAACTCTGAAGATCTGATGATGGGTCGTGAATTCTTCGACTCCTATCACAGCGGCAGACTCCCCTATTCTGGGATGTTCCCACACAGCCGAGGCTTTTACCCGATGGGGTTCAACCCCCTGGGCGGCCTTCTTGGATTGCTGTTCTTTGGGTTCATACTTTTCCTGATTTTCAGGGGCATTGCCAGCTTGTTCTGGGGTCGCAGAATGCACATGGCTTACGGTCCCTGGCAGCATCACCATGGTCAGCACTGGGGTCCGCCCCCATGGGCCGCTCCCGAGACAGCCGCAAAAGAAACAAGTGATGCAGAAGATAAAAGTGAAGCCTAGCCGTTCGTATTAAAAATACACCAGATAAGTGACTGTCACTCTCGGAGTGACAGTCACTTGTTTAAATTTGAGGTCTTGAGGAACTGCCTTGAGAAACTCCTAAATCTGGATTACTATAACGGGGATTCCTAAAGACCCTCAAATCTAAGATATTTTGTTTCCGTTTACGAAAGCTTAACGAAAATAATTCATGAACGAAACGATTCTAGTTGTGGATGATGAACCAAAAATCATCAAATTAGCCCGCGATTATCTAGAAAAAAGTGCTTTCCGCGTGCTTTCTGCTGGCGATGGCAAAACCGCTCTAGCAATAGCCCGTCGCGAGAAACCCGCATTGATTGTGCTGGACCTGATGCTTCCCGAGATGGATGGCTTGGACGTTTGTCGGGCACTGCGCCGCGAATCGGATGTTCCCATCATTATGCTCACTGCTCGCGCCGAAGAAACTGATCAACTCGTGGGCTTGGAGCTTGGTGCCGACGATTACATCACCAAGCCATTTTCGCCGCGTGCCCTGGTGGCGCGTGTGCGGGCTGTTTTGCGCCGTGCCCAGGGTGATGTGCATCAGGCGGGTATCATCCACATTGCCGATCTGAAAATTGATATGGGCGGCCACCGCGTGACAAAGTCAGGCGAGCCGATGTATCTAACTCGTAATGAATTTAAAGTTCTCTCGATGCTGGCACAGCAGCCAGGCCAAACCTTCCCGCGGGCGCAATTGCTGGAACATCTGCACGGCGTAGCTTACGATGGCTTTGACCGCAGCATCGACTCGCATATCAAGAATCTACGCCGGAAATTGGAAAGCGATCCCGCTGAACCGCGTTACGTGCTCACCGTATACGGGATTGGGTACAAATTCAACCCCCATCTTGAATAGAAATCCGCCACACAACCCAAAGCGATGACACAGCACAAACCCTGGAAAGAACATCCACACCCACCTCTGCCCGGATACCGGCATAAACACCGTTATTTACGGGGACGCTTCTTTGGTTTTTTGTTTTTCCTGGCAGTCCCGTTGATTATTGTAGGGATACTGGCGCTATTTTTCTTCGAGCGCTCCGGGTGGCATATGCCTGGCCCCCAGTATGGCCGCATGTTGTTGTGCGGGCTGCCTCTGGTGTTGCCTATACTCACATTTTGGTTGGGGGCACTTTTCTTCCGTCGCATGGGCACGCCGCTGGCAAATATTATGGCCGCCACCGATGCCCTGGCCGAGGGCGATTTTAGCACGCGCATTCCTGAGGGCGCCCCCGGCGAATTTGGGCGCATGGTACGCTCCTTCAATCGCATGGCCGAAGAACTCGAAATCGCCGAGCAGCAGCGACTCAATCTCACCGCAGATGTTGCCCACGAGTTGCGCACGCCGCTGCATATTCTTCAGGGAAATCTAGAGGGGTTGCTGGATAGTATCTACGAACCCACCCCTGAGCATATCGAAGCCATGCTCGATGAAACTCGTCTTCTCTCTCGCCTGGTGAACGATTTGCAAACCCTCTCATTGGCAGAAGGTGGACAATTGCCGCTAAAGATCGAATCCGTGAATATTGTGGAATTGCTCGAAGATGTGCAAACCAGTTTCAGCGGGCAAGCGGACCAGGCCGGTGTGGATCTGCGGGTTGAAGTTGATTCTGCCTCCAATGGATTGCATTTGGCCGCCGATGCCGACCGGCTCGATCAGGTTTTGAGTAACCTGGTTGCCAATGCATTGCGACATACCCCCGCCGGAGGCAGTATCACACTGAAAGCGGCAACCACCCCCGAGGGGGTACGCATCTCCGTACAAGATACCGGCGAAGG
>CALCSH010000006.1 GCA_937893815.1 uncultured Anaerolineae bacterium
GGTTTCCGCCGACAAGAATATGTTTATGCCCCAGCAGTTCAGCAACCCCGCCAATCCGCAGGCTCATCGTGAGACGACCGCGGCAGAGATATGGAATGATACTGATGGCAATTTTGATTTCTTCGTTGCCGGAGTCGGCACAGGCGGTACAATAACAGGCTGCGGAGAGGTTTTCAAATCGCGGAATAAGGATATTAAAATAATCGCGGTTGAGCCAGCCTCATCAGCAGTACTCTCAGGCGAAAAGCCTGGCATGCACAAAATTCAAGGCATCGGTGCAGGATTCGTCCCTGAAGTTTTGAATCTCGAGATAATTGATGAGATAATTAAAGTTGAAAATGATGTAGCCTTTGACATCTCAAAAGACCTTGCTCAAAAAGAAGGTATTCTCGCGGGTATCAGTTCCGGTGCGAATGTATGGGCGGCAATGCAAATTGCGGCAAAGCCGGAAAATAAAGGAAAGACAATAGTAACGATTATATGCGATACTGGCGAAAGGTATCTTTCAACTGAACTTTTTAAATAGCAGGTGCGATATGCCACACACAGCAGACACGGATTTTATCGAAAAAATCGTCAAAAAAGAAGCCAAAGAAGTCGATCGTGTGATCGTAGAAGCCGGGGAAGAAGCCGCCTTTGAGGCCGGTGTGCCCGGTTTGCACAAAGAAATTATCAAGAAATTGGGACGGCTGAAGTTCCGCACATCGTATGGCCAAAACCAGTTGGCGCACGCCGTCGAAACTGCCAAACTCGCTACGGCTCTGGCCGCCGAGTTGGGCGCTAATGTGGAGCTTGCCAAAACTGGCGCCCTGTTGCACGATCTGGGCAAAGCCATGGATCATAATATTGAAGGCACGCACGCCGGTATCGGCGCCGAATTTGCCCAACGCTATGGCGTTCATCCACTGGTGGTGAATATGATCGCATCACACCATCATGAAGTGGAACAGGAAACCGTGGAAGCCGTGATTGTGGAATCGGCCGATGCCATCTCCGGGGCGCGGCCTGGTGCCCGCCGGGAGAGCCTGGAACAATATATCAAGCGGGTGCGCGCCCTCGAAGAGGTTGCCAACACCCATCCTGGTGTACGCGAAACCTACGCCCTGCAGGCGGGTCGCGAAATTCGCATTTTCGTCCACCCCGAGGAGATTGACGACCTGGCCTCCATCCGTTTAGCGCGTGACATCTCCAAACAAATCGAAGAGACGATGCAGTACCCCGGCCAGATCAAGGTGACGGTCATCCGCGAGACGCGGGCGACGGATTATGCGAAGTAGGGCAGAAATCAGAAGCCCCTCCTGATCAGGTTGATGAGGAGGGGCTTTTTTTATTGAATGGAGGGAGGAGATCAGGCGAGTTCGCCAGCTTGTTGGAGCAGGCGCAGGCCTTCAAGACGCAGAACTTCAGGGAAAATCGCTTTATAAATATTGCAGTTGGGGGATTGAACATCGTAGCGCCCGGTGGCGCGGTAGGTTTCGAGGGGACAGCCGCCCGCACACCAGTATTTCCACTGGCAGTCGCGGCAGCCTTCTTTTTCGTCGACAGAGATATTCTGCACACCAAGCTGGTCGGCACGGATCAACTGTAAGGGATCCTCGGCGTATACATCGGCGACTGGCTCATTCATATTCATCTGGCATTTCGCCACGCGCCCATTCTGATCGAAAACCAGATAATCCTGCCCTACTGAACAGGTTTTCATGTGTGGTACGGACAAATTGGCGCGGTCGGTCAAGGAAGCAAGCAGGCTGTACTCCGGAAGGTTGTTTTCGATGACATCGAAGGCTGCCATCATCCCGGCAATGATTTTTTCTTCTTCGAGCTTTAGATCTTCATACCTGGCAGATAGATCATTCTGACGGTAGAAATTGATACTAAAAGGCAAGTCCCTCTCCAACACCCAGGCGATGATCTCCGGCATGCCCTCGGCGTTGCGCCCGCTGACCGTGATCGAAATATGCGGAACAAGCACATAGTCAAGCGCAAGTTCTACCGCTTCGGCAACATCCTTGAAAGTACCGCGCCCTCCGGCATAGGGGCGTTGGGTATCGTGCCAGTCGTCCATCCCATCGAGAGAAATCATCAAACGCAGATTGTGGGATTGAAGATTGGTGATAATTTCTGCGGTAAGCAGGGTTCCGTTTGAAAGCACAACGCCGTCCAGTTCCAGGTCGTTATCTTCGGCGAGTTGTTGGGCATATTGATGCAATTCCACAATCAGCGGGGAACGCAGCAGCGGCTCGCCCCCGGCATATTTGAGTTTGACCTGCTTGTATCCGTGCGCCAGCGCCGAGCGGAAGGTTGCATCCACCGCAGCGCGGCCAGTTTCGGCACTCATGTCTTCACTCACATGCGGCAGGTAGCAGTAGGCGCAGCGCAGGTTGCAGCGGTCGGTGAGGTGCAGCCAGGCGGAGAGGAATGCAGAATGTTGAAGGTTGAAGGTTGAAGGTTGGTTGGTTTGCGGTACCAGCAACCCGGCGGAGGCCATTTCGAGGGCGGCCTGGGTTTCTTCTTCGGTTAGATTGAGCGAATCTATATTTTGGGTTTGCGGAAAGCGTGTCCACAATTGATAAGCAGATTGATTTAGTACAACTAACGGGATAGAACCGCCGGGAACAAACAAACCTTGCCAACCATCCGAGAACAGCAGGCCTTGTGTTTCGACAGCGCGCCAAGCACCAACCAAATCCACTGGAGCATACTCCGCGCAAGGGGTGTAGGCGCAGGCGCAATCGCATTCAAAGCTTTTGGCTAATTTTTGAAATTCTCCACGCCCCGGGTACCAAAGCACAAGCGGCAGATTGGATGCTAAACGTCTCATGCCCCGCCTCCCTTTGCCTGCGATGATAGCAGTTTCACATACAACCGGCTTAAAGAAGCTAGCAGGGATGACTCTTGACGGCTTTTTAGTTCTTCGCTCGTTGGTCTTTTGCCCCACGCATTATTC
>CALCSH010000007.1 GCA_937893815.1 uncultured Anaerolineae bacterium
TACGGTTAGGTCCGTGGCTTCAGTCTCACTATCTCCAACATGATAATCCACCACGGTGTCGTCGGACGCTTTACGGTTGACTTCCACGTTGAGGGTATTTACATTAATAATGAGATCTTCGACCCCAACAAAGTCAGCGGAATCAACACCAGCTAACACCGAAGTCCACTTGCGCTTATCCCCCGTTCTCTCTGTCCAAATCGCCACGGCCAGGTTGACGCCCAACAACTGCAGGCCGATGCCGCTGTAGCCCACGAATGCATCTACGTTCGCCAGTCCGATGGTCAGCAGATCAGCCACTACCGAGTTTCCATCTGAAAGAATAGCTGTCTGATCCGTGCTGCTCTCGACCCCAAAATCGCCGCTGACGGTCACAAAGTCGAAAATATTAAAATCGGCATTGCCAACGACCTGGGCGTAGTCTCCTTTGGTGTCATCAATATCGAAAGCAACTGTTTGCGTTGGGCCAACTTTCACTTCCAGGCTGGTGGACTGGGTTTCACCATCGCCCTGAACGTAATCAACCAGCGAGCCATCACTAGCCTCTTCACGGTTGACTTCAATGGCAACTGTGTTGATTGCCAGGGCAAGACCGTCTACGCCTTTGAACTCTGCCGATCCCACGTAAGCTTTGACGGTGGTCCACGTGCGCGGTGTGCCGGTGGCAACCACTTCGCTCCACATAGCAATCGCCAGGTCGATATCCGTCAGTTGGATACCAATCCCATCGTAACCGGCAAAGGCGTCCACATCAGCCATACCGATAGTCAGCAGATCAGCACTTATGGCGCTGGTGTCCGAGAGTACGATACTCTGTGCGGTCTTCTTTTCAACTGCAAAGGCTCCGCTAACCGTTACGATCCCAAACAAGTCGATATCGGCAGTGCCGGAGGCTAAGAGGTACTCCCCAAAGGCGCCATCGATATCCATGGTGAAGGTCTGGCCACCAGTGCCGATTAATACATCCAGCGGTTGGGCGGCGTAATCAACAACTACTGTATCGGCTGCTTCGGCGGGAATGACGGTGGTCAGGCCTTCTTGGGTGCCTACCAGCGTGGCATTGGTGACGGAGGTGCTGGCGGTTGCGGTGACATTCTCAATATCCTGGCCAGCGAAGTTGCCGTCAAAGGACAAACTCAGCTGCTTTCCATTCCAGAAGATGACGGTGACATCACCGACACCGAACCCGGTATCAAGAGCCGATTGCACATCAGCTGTTGCATCAGCAAAGGAAATATCGACGGCGGCATAATCCGTGCCACCATGCGAGAAGTTCAGGCTGAAGGTATCGCCCTTAGCCTGAGTATCAAAAGTAATGCTTTGGGTTTCAGCAACGGGGGCCTTGCCCTGGATAATATTATAGGGTTTGGCATATGCCAAATTGAGATTAGTCCAGCGTGTCCAGATATCAAAGACATTTTCTCCCGCCATAGTGCCACCAGCAAAATCAATGCGATAATTCTGGTAAGTGGCAGAAGAATTCTCCAGCGTGACTGACACGCTGCCGGGGCCAAACAAGCTGGCGTGTTCTAATGCGGTTTCGATAATTGCGGCCATCGTAGCCGTGTCGCTGCTGTAGTTCACGGCCACGCCCGTGGCCTTGCCCTTGATCCCTACTTCGAAGCTGCCGCTGGGAACATCAGGGATCGGTTGGGCATTGATCTTCATTAGGGCGACGTCGGTGGCTGCGAAAATTCCGCCGAAATCGATATCCCATTCCCCGATAACGTTGCCGCTCACAGTGATGGGATTACTGTTATCCAGGCTGGCAATGGCCTGATTGAGATTTAGCTGCACCGTGGCGTTGCTGGCGTTGAAATCGATGGCGGCGGTGGTAAAGGTGCTGCCGCCCTCATCCAGAGCCAGAGTGAAAGTGCCGCTGGCGCTGGTGCTGAGGCGCACCCGTTGGACTTCGTTGGCCTGCGGCGAGCCGTGCTGGATGCGGGATGGTTTGATAGATCCGCTAGCGAAGTTGTTTCGAACAGTCATATCACTGATATCGGTGTTCACCAGATCTCCGCTGAAATTGATGAAATAGCGGTGGCCGTTGGTGTATTTCTGGTCGAAGGAAACCGAGATGGCGCTGCTGTCAATCGCCAGTCCAGTATAGGCAGGATTGCTGCTCAACAGGCTGATAAAAGCGTCCCGAATGCGGGTTTCGTTGGTCAGGGTCATGCTGCCCGCAAAGTGAATGTTGGTTTCCCAAATATCGTCGATCTTGATATCGTAATAGCCGGTGGAATAATAGGGGCTGGTGAAGACCAGATATTTGATCTCGCTCTGTCCGGCGCTGGCGCTGGTGATCTCGCTGACGCTGGCATTAACCGAGGGCACGTCGAGGCGCGGGGTTTCGATAGTAATGCGCTTGGCTTCATCAATCCCAGCAGCCGCAGTTCCAGTCTGTAGTACAGTCACCGTCACTCCCGCAGCGACGGTAGTCACAGCCAGATTTTCGACGGGTTTGCCTTCCAGCGTGCCGATAAACTCAATGGAAAAGCCTTCGTAGCGATTGCCACTCACTTGAACATTACCAACGCCGACAGCGCTCAGACCCTCAATGGCCGCGGTGACTTTGGTGATCAATACTGCATCCGTATCGGCAGGCAGAACTTCCAGAGCCTGGCTATCCGCGCCGAGGGAGAAGGTCAGTGTCCCCAGGGTATCTGAGAAGATCCCAAAGTTATAGATGGTGTTGACTTTAGTGACAATTTCATCTTTAGCGGGGACTTCGAAGCCCTGGTTGATAGCCACTTCCAAATCGCTGGCGCTCAACACCAGGCCATCAATTCCCACCAAAGAAGCGTTCCCGGCGCTGGCTTGCAGGGAGGTGAATTTGTGAGCCGGTTCATCCCGGTCGGTGATCAAAACCAGGGCGAAATTTACCAGCCCCAGGGAGAGTCCCAATTGATCGGAGGTGCCGCCATTCAACCCGGCAAAGGCATTAACA
>CALCSH010000008.1 GCA_937893815.1 uncultured Anaerolineae bacterium
CAGCCGCTGGTGCCGCGCCCACTGGCCGCCCGATGAGGTGTGGCATGACCCAATTGGGGAAGAGCAACGCAACAACCTGTTGCGGCAAACAAAAGCGCAAATGCCGCCCAAAAACCGCCTGACCACCGGAATGCTGCGCAGCGAGGTCGATTGGGTAAAAGATAATGCCATCACCAACCGCGGCGGCTATTTAGCCGCCGACCGCCGCGGGCGCGGCTTTGGCTTGAGCCAGGAGCAGCGCGGTCAGGTTTTTACTGCCATTCATCAGTATCAAACCCAACTTCGCCCCGGCATAGATTGGTATGATGTGCCGCTCAAAATGTGGAAATTTATTCAGGATGAGCGCGTGACGCCCCGACGCTATGATGTGGTTTTGGTGGATGAAGCCCAGTTCTTCGCCCCGGTGTGGTTCGAAATTGTCCAAAGGCTGGTCAAACCCCAAACAGGGCACCTGTTTATGGCGGCGGACCCCACGCAGGGATTCTTGCGCCAGGGGGTTTCCTGGAAATCGTTGGGGCTGGAAGTGCGCGGGCGCTCGTATCATCTCAAACAGAGTTACCGCACCACCCGTCAAATATTAGATTTCGCGGCGCACTTTTATCAGATACGCGTCCCCGAAGATGCTGAAAGGGCCGATATTCTCGCCCCGGATTTGCGTCACATGCCCGCAGGCGCGCCGCCACAAATCATCTCACTGACCAGCCCGCAGGATGAAATTGCCCGTATTGCCCATGAAGTCACTGCCCTGGTGCAGCGTGGGGCGCGGCGCGCAGATATTCTGGTATTGCACGCCGATGCGATGGCTGCCGAACAGTTAATTACAGCCATCGAGCGCAAGCTGGGCCGCGGCGCAGCGCTGGATCCGAAAGATTCGCACCCCGGTAATTATGTGCGCGTGACGACTATCAACGCTGGAACCGGGCTGGAAGCGGCCATCGTTTTTCTGGCAGGGTTGAATCAGCTTTTTGAGGAGGAAGACAGCCTGCGCTTCTCGGAAGATGACAGTACTCAACTGGTTTTGAATAACACCCGCAAAATCTACATGGCCGCCACGCGCGCCGGGCAGCGTTTAGTGATGACGTCTGTCGGGCCAGTGCCAGAGATTTTGACGCGCATGGCAGGTGAAGGGGTTTGTGATATAGCTGGGCGGATAAGTTAAGCCTTCTGCTGAAAACCATCCTTGCCAATCTGATATTTATATTGGATAATATACACATCTTGTATATTATCCAATATAAATTATGAGTGATTCTAATTTTTCTTCCTTCGAAAATTTGCCCTATTTCACTATCGCCGGGTTTCGACAAATGGCAGGGGATTCGATTTCCAGCGATCATTCCGCTCGGGTGGCGCTGTCGCGCCGGGTGAAAGCCGGGCATATCCTTCGCCTGAAAAATGGCGTTTATATGCACCACCGCTTCTATGAGCGCCATCGCCAGGATGCCGCTTTTTCAGCCATCATCAGCGCCATCTTGTTACCGCAGTCGTATCTTTCTTTGGAGTATGTCTTACAGCAAAACGGTATCCTGACGGAAATCACCTACCCGATCACTGCCATCACCACTAAAAATACGCGCGCCATTAATAACGCAGCAGGAGATTTTGTATACCGCCACATCCGGCCTGAGCTGTATCGAGGCTTTCACATCGCAGAGGCTTATGGCATCCCCTATGCGCAAGCTACTCTGGCAAAAGCGCTGTTTGATTATCTTTACCTGCGCCCCCTGGGTACCCGTGCGAATCTAACCGAGGAACTGCGTTTGAATTTGGATGATTTCACGTCCCAAGAGCGTGATGAATTCGCTGGATATGTCGCTATCAGTGGCAAACCCAAAATGCGCAACATCCTTACCAACCTGGAGAAATATGTATGGCGACCTTGATCCAAACCATGCAAAACGTACTGGATAGTAAAGACCCGCTTCTGGCTGTTGAAACCAAACGCATCATTCTCAAAGAAGTGCTTCAAGCGCATGTACTGGATTTTCTGTACAACCACGCCACCTACCGCAAATTGAACTTCTACGGTGGCACTTGCCTGCATATCGTTTATGATCTCAATCGCCTTTCAGAAGACCTGGACTTTGATAACCAGATCGGGCTGGAACTGAGTAATCTTCACGTAGATTTATTGGCTCATTTTCAACAAACGCTAGGTTACACAGATGTTTCTGCTAAGCAACAGAAAGGTGCTGGGGGCGTCCTGCGTATCACGCTCAAATTCCCGCTGCTCTATGAGTTAGGGCTTTCTCCACATGCCAGTGAAGCCTTACATCTCAAAGTAGAAATTAGCCATCACGATCAGGTGTGTGTTGTTCAACGCACGCCAGCTATGGTATATGGGCGCAGTCTGGTCGCGACTCATTTTTCATTGGAAACCATGCTGGCGGGTAAAATGCTGGCTTGCCTGGAACGCTCCTTTGAGAGCGGAAAAAGCGGAGCTACTGTTAAGGGACGTGATTTTTACGATCTACTCTGGTTTATGCAGAAACACATCTGGCCGCTTGAAGAAAAACTCGCACAAGACGGGGGAAAACCATATACAGTACGAAGTGCAATGCTGGCCTTGCAAGAGAAAATACAGCACATTCCAAAGCGTACCCTTGCCATAGATTTGCTGCCCATGTTTGAATCGCGCAGTTTCATCGAGGCCTGGTTGGATGTATTCCACGAAAACTTCAACACGCTGATGAAAACTTACCTGAACTAAAGCGGGGCTTTTAAACCTAGCATAATTACCCTTATGCGAGGGGTAAGCTCGGCAAATGTTCGCATAAGTGGTGTTTTCTGGGGGCGTAGGGACGAGAAAAGACTTCAGATAATTGCGTTCTGCACGCTTTTGCACTACACTTAACAACAACACATCGTCACTATCCCAAGCTATTTCGCCTAACAGGGGAAATAATGCCCACCGAAGCTCAAACCCGTAAAAACCTAATTGATCCAGCTCTTGCTCAAGCTGGTTGGAATGTCACGGATTCCAATCAGGTTGGGACCGAGATTCCAGTGGATGGTTTTGACCCACGGGCATGGCAACAGCTTGAGAAAAATCTGCGCAATATCCGGGAGCGGGAAAAGATCGCCGAGATCAACCTGCCCGCCGGAATCAGCGATTATGTACTCTATCAATCCAATGGGGAAATTATCGCAGTTGTTGAAGCCAAGAAAACCAGCATTGACCCGCGTCTAGCCCAAGCCCAAACCGAGTTTTACGTCAAAGAAATCGAGAAGCGTCAGAGTTTCCGCCCCTTTGGTTTTATGACCAATGGCAAAGAAATCTATTTCTG
>CALCSH010000009.1 GCA_937893815.1 uncultured Anaerolineae bacterium
GGGAAGGGTTCGGGCTGCATTCCATACACAAAGCGAATCGCCTCGATAATTTCAGCCGCCAACAAGGTGGCCATGCCGCCATCGAGCGTCTCGCCGAGGTAGGGAGTCCAGTGTTTTTGGGATGGCACCGGGTGCAATAACGCACGCGCGTGCCTGAGAACTTCTTCGAGTTGACCCAATGTGCTAACCTGAATACCGGTCATCCCGTAGATGGTGGGTAGAAAATAAGCAGTATTGGGGAATTCAACCAGTGTGTCGGCGCCTTTTTCTTGAATAGCACGCCGAAGCATCAATTCGGCCTCGATGACCAGCGAATTAGCGCCGCGAATGGCGCGGGTTGCAATGTATTTTGACATATGTACCTCCGAACGTTCAAACGTTGGAACGTTTAAACGCTATTAGTCTCCAGCAACGGGTAAGCCGTAGATAGCTGCTCTGCGCTCAGAAAGCGGCAAGGCTTCGAGTTCTAACATGCGGGCGTCGCCGCTCTCGCCGAAGCGGTTGGGGTCATAAGCAGGCAGCCCCAGGGCAGCGCGTTTTTTGTCGATATGGTCCAGCGTGGCTTTGATCATTTCGTCGGGGTCAGCGATAAATTCCAGCTTGCCGCCGTATTTTTCTTCCCAACCTTTACTGATCAGGCCAGAAACCAGATCGCTGTCGGAAACCTTATCGGGCATACCGCCCACGGGGGAAGAGCCGCCGAAGATGACATAGACGCCCGAGGCCACACAGTAGGTGCCAATCGAGAGCGCTTTTTCGCTCATCCACTCAGGGGCCAAACCGACCGCCGGTACCTGATCGATATCATCGCCAAGACCGCCTTCTTCTACAATCTGGGTCAGCACGGTGAGAATACGGGTGTTATCCACGCAAGAGCCCATGTGCAGCACTGGCGGGATACCGATGGCTTCGCAGACTTCTTTCAGCCCAGGGCCAACCTGATCCAGCCCGGCTTCACCAAGTAGTAAGCCTAGTTTGGCACTGGCAATTGCACCGCAGCCGGTTTCGACGACCAGAACATCTTGCTTGAGCATTTCTTTGGTGACATAGGTGTGCAGGTAATCATGCTGGCTGCGAGGGTTGTTGCAGCCAACGATGGCTGCAACACCACGGATGCGGCCAGACATGATGGCGTCATTCAAAGGGCGGAACGATGAGCGATAGGAGCCGCCCAGCATGTAGTTGATATATTCGTGTGAGAAGCCGGGAACCAGATCTTCGCGCACATCGGGGATATGAATAGAACCGCGATTTTTGTAATTTTCAATGGCTTCTTTAAGGATATTTTTGGCAATCGTCAGGGCATGATGCTCGTCGAATTGAATATGCGTTGCGCCTTTTAGTTTAACTTTGGGCGAAGTGGTGATGATCTTGGTGTGGAAGTTTTCGGCCAAACCGACGAGGGCCTGCATAATGCACTGCACATCCACGACCATCGCCTCGACCGCACCCGTCATAATGGAAAGTTCTTGCTGCAAGAAATTACCCGCAGCCGGAATACCCTGACGCATCAGAATTTCATTGGCTGTACAGCAGATACCGGAGAGTTGCACGCCCTTGGCACCCGCAGCTTTGGCATATTCGATAATCTCCGGGGTTTGGGAAGCGGCCACGATCATCTCGCTGAGGGTAGGCTCGTGCCCGTGGACAACAACGTTGACCATATCTGCTTTCAGGACGCCCAGGTTGGCCTGTCCCAAAATGGGAGCGGGGGTTCCAAAGAGAATATCAGAAACATCTGTGGCGATCAGGCTGCCGCCCCAGCCATCGGCGAGTGCGGTTTTAATAGCATGTTGAAGAATATGTTCAGGTTCCTGGTCGTCACCAATATGCGTGCGATGCAGTGCTTCAACCGTCTCGCGGTCTACGCCGCGAGGCAAGACGCCTTGTTCTTCCCAAATCTTCTGTCGTTTTTTTGGCGCACGGCGAATCGGCGCGATTACACCTTTTTGCTGGCCAAATTGTGCAATATACAGATCGGCTAACTCGTTGGCGATCTCTTCAGGTGAACGGCCTTCGGTTTCAATATCATAGTAAGACGCCACAGTGCGCAGTTTGGCAACGTCACGGATATAGTAGCCCTCGGCTTCGCCATTTGCGGCAGCCTTGAGCGTAAATGCCATATCACGGCCATGATCGGAGTGCGCCGCGGCTCCGGCTGCGATGGCGCGGATCAGGTTGCGAGCCTGGATGGTATCGATGGTTGCACCACAGATGCCGGTAGAGCCGTCTTTGGTCAGGCGGCAAGGCCCCATGCCGCAGATTTTACAGCACATCCCCGCGCTGCCGATATTGCAGGGAGCCATATCATCGGCACGCGTAAAAGCAGTACCGATACCTAATTCCTCGGCTCGGATCAGCATCTGTTGCGTGGCTGGATCCGTGCTGAATTCTTCCGGGGTTCGTTTTTTCTTCGCCATGGTTTATTCCTCTGCCATACTGGTAATAGGTGACATGCCTGGGCAAGGCCAGAGGGCGCGGCCCTCGTAACCAACGCTTTGCCCAAAGCTGACGACTCGACTGGTCTGGGCATAAGCTTCCGTGTGCCGATAAAATAGTTCGCTGGGTTTGCTTTCATTGGCTGGAATTTCCGTCTCTTCGGGGATAGATAATCCGCCGATATACCCGGCTGCTTCCAGCTTGGCAACAATATCTTCCTCGCGGATCGCCTTATCATCAAACGCGATCTCTGCTGCGTGGAAGCCACTGCTGGCATATACTTCTTCCACACCTTTGAGTTCGAACAAAATGCGCCTGACTTCAACGACGTGGTGATCCCCGTACATGGCGGGGAGTTCAAGCGTTATAACTGTCATACGAGTTTAGCCTCCTTATCAATTGAAAAGATAGTTGTAAGTGTATGTTTTCGTGCCAAATAATATATCCGTGATATATTACGGAAACAAAAAAGGCCAGCACTATTTAGTCGCTGACCTTTAACGCCAAAAAAGAAACAGACCCTATATACCCTGGGGAACGACCGGCGTACAAGCGCATACGATGCAAACAACGTCGCGGCGCCTTGGGACAGCACCGCGCGTTGATTGATTTACGTTGACAATTACCTGCACGCCTATAGGGTTTGTACATGCTAAATTAAACGGCCCTTGATGAATACTATTCTAAGGGGAGCTTTTATACGATTAATCAGATTTTCAAATAACGAAAAAGACTGCGAACTTAGTATAAAAAAGCAAGCCGCGTAACGTCAGTATGTACTATCACAAATCACTAGGATGTTTGTCATAAATGATTGGCGATAGCTATTGAGTGGCCTGAATTATGCGCAATTAATCAAAAATATCTTTAAAAAATTACACACATGTCAAAAATATGATCAAACCGTGCTTTCAATAAGAATTCCCCAAATGGGGTGTGATAAAATCGGCGTCACGCTAGGCAGGCCCAAAACTCTGCCGGGTATTTGTAACCTTTCGTGATGAGGAAGCATCTTAATGACAAATCAGGATCGTACAGAAGCGCATTTTTCTTTGGAAGCGCTGCAAAATGGAGACCAGGCTGAATTTGCTCGAGTGGTCGAAGCGTATTCCGGGTATATTTATCGTCTGGCACTGAAAATGCTCCAAAATCCGCAGGATGCCGAAGATGTGCTGCAAGAAACATTTATCAAAGCCTTTCATGCGTTGCCAAAATTTCAGGGCCAATCGAAAATATCGACATGGCTTTATCGCATAGCGACCAATGAAGCCTTGATGTTTTTGCGCAAAAAACGCCCTGATTCAATTTCTGTAGAGGCAAACCTACAAGACGATAACGACGAAGACAAAAAACCGCTACAAATCGTCGATTGGTGCTGTTTGCCGGAAAACGAGTTGGTGTCCGATGAAGCACGCCAGCACCTGGATGATAGCATTACCCAGTTACCTGAGAGTTTAAGGTTGGCGTTTCTCTTGCGAGATGTTGAAGGACTTTCCACTCGCGAAACTGCCGAGGCCCTTGAAATTAGCGAAACTGCCGTGAAAACGCGTTTGCACCGAGCTCGTCTAAGCTTGCGAGAAAACCTGACCGCCTATTATCAAGGCCAGATTTTAGAACGAGCATAAGCGTTGGAGAATCATATGATGCACCACGATCATAAGAATTGCTACCATATTCTCGATTCGCTTTCCGATTATGTGGATGGCGAACTCAGAGAAGAACTTTGCCACGAGATCGAGCGCCATATCGCAGATTGTGAAGATTGCCGCATTGTGGTGGATACCTATAAGAAGACGATTTATCTGTATCATGAAACGGTAGGCGAGCCGGAAATCCCATCCGATGTGCGTTTGCGTCTTTTTCGCCGTCTGGATTTGGAAGATTTTTTAGGGGATGCAATCGAAGAAACTCACGAGTAACTATTTGAGCAAATATCCTTTTCACAGGTGTGTATCTTCATGCACACCTGTGTTTTTTTAATGGGAATTTTGGATAAGATGTGCACCGCGATTCAAGTATTGATGTAACCTTTCTTGGAGCGACGCATCTAAAAAGCGAATACAAACCAATTTGTCAGGTTGATGCAAACCCTTGGATTTCGAAATGGTTCTGCCCCCAAAGGCTGAAACTGACTCAAGTGAAGTGGATCACCCCCAACTTGAGTTTGAGCAGCCCCCAAAGGTCGGCGATCTTTGCCCACAATGTGGACGCGATCATATTGATTATGATGGCATGCTCAATCTAACTTGCTTGCATTGTGGTTATACACTAGCTGGCTGTTTTACCTGATAAATCATCTTTTACCCCGGCGGGGTACTTTAAGGAGTAGCGTATGGCTGATTTGTTGAATGATCAAATCAAAGGACAGGTGCGCGATGTTTTCGCTGAGATGCAGGCCCCGGTGCAGGTTTTGTTTTTTGGTCAGAAAGATAATTGCGCCTACTGTGACGACACGCAACAATTGGTGACAGAAGTTGTTGGCCTTTCAGATCAGTTGGAAATGAGCGTTTACGATCTGGCGAAAAACGCCGACGTGGCCGCTTTGTACAATGTAGATAAAGCACCCGGGTTGGTACTTGCTGGAAAATCGGGTGATGCGCTTGTGGATTACGGCGTGCGCTATGCTGGCATTCCTTCTGGTCACGAGTTTAGTTCACTGATCAATGATCTGCTGCGCGTTTCCTCCGGCGATTCTGGCCTGGATGTGAAGACGCGCGAATACCTCAAAGGACTGGAAGAGCCAGTGCTCTTGCAGGTCTTTGTTACCCCTACCTGACCGCACTGTCCGCGAGCTGTATTGCTGGCACACCAGATGGCGATGGAAAGTGAATGGGTTCAGGCAGAAGCGATTGAAGCCACCGAGTTTCAGGAATTGGCCGCGAGACATTACGTGAGCGGCGTGCCGAATACCACGATCAACGACGGCGCGGGGCGGGTAGTTGGCTCTGTGCCCGAGGGAAAACTTGTGCAAGAATTACAACGTATTCTTGCTGGGTAATAATCCGCGATATTAATGGATTGAAAAATGGCAATCAGCAAAGAAACCACAAAAAAACAACCCCGCGTAATCATGTTTTCGACGCCAACTTGCTCCTATTGCAAAACGGCAAAACAATATTTTCGACAAAAAGGTGTACGCTTCAAAGATGTTGATGTTTCGCGCGACCTGACCGCTGCTCGCGATATGGTGCGGCGAAGTGGACAGCAAGGCGTACCCCAGATTTTGATCGGCAGCAAAATTATTGTCGGCTTTGATCGTCCGAAAATCGACAAGCTGCTGGATTTGAACTAATCCGATGATGTAGAAAGTTGCGATCGTCACCGAGAATGGTACACGTATCAGCAGCCATTTTGGCAGCGCCCCGTTGTTTAAAATCTTCACGATCGAAAACGGCAAGGTGATTGGTGAAGAAGATCGTCAAAAAACAAATTTTGGCGGTCATCAACATGGACATGCCGATGATGAGCATCGCCACGATGAAGGTCATCACCAACATGGCAAAGGCGCGCAAATGTTTCTGGAGATTGCCGATTGCCAGGTATTGATCTGTGGCGGCATGGGACAGCCTGCGTTTGAGAAAGCTCAAAATGCGGGCCTTGAAATATTTTTGAGCGGTGGAGAGATCGATGCCGCACTCAATAAATATATTACTGGCGAATTGGGCAGCGACGAACGCCGTATTCACAAGCATTAATCCGACTCGAGGGATAGTCCTCTGCTACAATAGCAGAATCAAAGCAAACGTAGCGAGGCTATCCCCATGTTTGATGAATCCAATTATCCGTATGAAGATCGCTGGAAACGAAAGCGTTTTTGGAACCACCGAAATACGCTGATTGGGGCTGCGATGGCGGTGATTCTAATTACTGGGATCAAATTCGCCCCCCAGTGGCTGTCATCCAACCCGGCAGCTGCCACCCCCACAACGGCGTATATCGAATACGGCTCGCGGCGCATCCCCGCGGTGATTCCCCAAGAAGTTGAATTTCTTGCTCCGGCGCTGCAAATGGTCAATCAAAGCGGTGAGCCAGTCTCATTGGATGATTACCTGGGGCAGGTATTGCTGTTGAATATGTGGGCCACATGGTGCCCGGGGTGTGTGGCCGAAATGCCCGAGCTGGAAGCGTATTACCAGGCGCATCAGGCTGAGGGTCTGCTGGTGATTGGCCTCAATGCCGAAGATTCTGCGGCCGATATTGAAGCGTTCAATCAAAAAATGGGATTGAGTTTGCCCCATTGGCTGGATGTAAATAACAGTCTTTACAGCGCTTTTAATAATAATCATTTGCCTAGTTCGTATGTGGTTGACCGCGCGGGCGTTGTGCGCCTGGCTTGGTATGGTCCTATCAGCATCGAAGTTTTAGAAGAATTTGTCTCCCCGCTAGTAGATGAGTGAAATTATGGCCAAACGAAGACGAAAAAACAAAAAAAGTAATGCCCTGCCGCTGATGATTGTCGGTGCAGGATTGATTTTATTGGCAGTTGCGGGTGTGTTTTTAAGCCAACGATTAACTGAATCGGCTACCGCTGCACCGACGGGCAGCGGCGCAGCTTCGTCGATTCCTGCGTCGGTGCAGTATGCCGCTCCAGAGTTGA
>CALCSH010000010.1 GCA_937893815.1 uncultured Anaerolineae bacterium
GGAAGGCTCTCCCAGCTGGCAGTGACCCATAGTGACTTTTGCGGTATTGCCAAAATTTATACCGATCATACGCAGCGGTTGGCCCTCTTGATTGCGAATTACTTGTGCATGAGCTTTGATATGTTTTACGGAACTGTCGGGCCAGACCACGCGGAACTCAGTGTTGAATTCCTTTTCACCGCGCAATGCTTGTTGGATTTCCTCATCCCCTCGCAGCTTGTCGTCGGGATGAACTCCTTCCAACCAGGTCTGGTAAGCACCTTGGAAATCACCTTTTTGGATGCCATAGAGTGCATACATTTGATCATCCCAAACCAACTGATCTACTGCAAGGTCCCAATCCCAAACACCCAGGGAGGCCGCGTGCGTGGCCAGGGAAAACCTTTCGTTTAGCTTCGCAAGATTTTCTTCATATTGTTTTCGCTCTGTTATATCGCGCGAGTTGAGTACAATGCCATTGATGTGCGGAATATGCAATAGATTTGTACCTACAGATTCGATGGTGCGCCAGGAGCCGTTTTTATGCAGAAAGCGATAGACTGCTTTTTCAGCAGTAGCCGGGTTCTGGGTACCTATAGCCAGTGCTGTCATCACGCCTGGCAAATCATCTGGATGAATATATTCAAAACCGTTTTTGTCAGTCAATTCTTCTGGTTTGTAACCGAGCATATTCTCAACGGCAGGGCTTTGGTAGCGCATGGTTCCGTCAGCATCGATGATGGCGATAGTATCCGACGCATGCTGGATCAAAGCCCTGAATCGCTCTTCACTGGCTGCTAAAACAGCTTCGGCATGTTTCCGTTTGCTGATATCTTGCTTGACACCAATAAAATGGGTAATCTCACCGTGTTCATTAACAACGGGCGTGATCGTTTGATCTTCGTGATAGAGAGAGCCATCCTTGCGGCGATTGACGACTTCCTCGCGCCAGACTTGGCCCGAGAGAATTGTGCTCCAAAGGCTTTGGTAGAAAGCTAGATCCTGCACGCCCGATTTAAGCAGGCGCGGGTTTTGACCAATGGCTTCCTGGGCGGTGTAACCGGTCAATTGGGTGAAAGCCGGGTTAATCCACTGGATGGTGCCATTGCGGTCGGTGATGAGAATTGCATTTGCAGCAGCATTCAGGGCGGAAGATTGCAGATTCAAGGTTTGTTCGGCAAGCTTGCGCGTAGTGACATCGCGCACCACCACCAGGGTAACTTGCTCATCCCCAATGATCTGTGCTCGTCCGCTGATTTCGACAGGGAAATGCTCACCGTTAGCGCGGATATTGATGGCCTCGATTGAATGATCTGGAAAATCGCCTGACTTCCCATCGATGATCAGGTGATGCTGTTCGTGGGGCACCAGATCGCGAACTACTTTTGTGATGAATTTCTCCCTGCTGTAACCGAACATCTGACAGGCGGCTTCGTTTACATCTAGAATTTTCCCAGTGGAGGATTCAACGAAAATGGCATCTTTGACCCCATCGAAAATGCCGCGGTACCGTGCCTCGGACTCGAATAGGGCTTTTTCAGCCTGTTTTTGGCTGGTGATGATGCTCAAGGTAACCAACAACTGCTGCGGGGTATCCTCCGTATTGCGCAGCATTACCAAGGCGCGTGAACGAATACACTCCCATGTTCCCGAAGCGCTCTTCAGACGATATTCGATTTCATGAACTTCATCATCAGGTGAGATAAATAGCGCTTGCCAATAGTGCAGTACCGCTTCCTGGTCATCCGGATGAATGGCGCGAGATAAAGAATTCGGACCTTCAATTTCTTCCCAGGTATAGCCCAAAAATTCTTCATCGCTATAAAAGATGGTTTTATGCGTGATTAAATCGAACGCGTAAATCGTGTCCGGCGAATTGTCTAAAACGCTGTTCAATCGCGTCACTGTCTTTCGCAGGTCTGCCTCGCGTTGCTTCAAAGCTAATTCCGCCCGCACCCGCTCGGTAACATCGCGGGCCATGCCACGCACGATGGGCTGGGACACACCTTCTGTTCGCAGCGAATTGTTATATTCCCAGATGCGCTCTTCGCCGCTGGCGGTAATTACACTCATTAACCCGCTGTCGTGCCCATTTTCCTCTATTCGCTTTAAATATTGATCGAACCGCTTTAGGGTTCCCGGTGCCAGGATGTCATGAATCTTACTGCCTGTTATTTGCTCTTCGTCGTAACCTAAGAACCTGGTGGCTGCCGGGTTGACCATCAGCACTTTGCCGTCCAGATCGTGTGTACACACCAAATCCTGGCTATTTTCGATCAAATCTCGGTAACGAGATTCGCTCTCTCTTAGCGCTTTCTCTGCTAGTTTCTGATCCGTGATATCCGTAGCGATTTGCAAACGAACCATATTGCCATCCACCCACTGAATGGCGCGGTCGTAATTGAGATACCATTTTTGGGTAATTGGGTTATGGCCTTCCCAGATTTGCACACCGGTTGCATTCCCTTGTTCGTCGATCAACTTGCTATTGGTGCAATGTGCACAGGGGGCATCGTACCCCCGGAATACTTTCCAGCAGATCAGACCTTCGAGCTCCGAGCCAAAATCTTCCCGCATATGCTGGTTCATGAATAGAATCTTGTAGCTCTGCATATCTGCCACGTAAATATCAGCATCAATCCCATCGAGGACAGCGAGCAACCTTTGATGCGATTCTTCCAATTCAACCTGGGCATTCTTACGTTCAGTGATGTCCGTTTCGATACCCTGAACGTATAGGAATTGACCATTTTCATCGTATATTTTTCGGCTCTCATCTTTGAGCCAAACCACCCGCCCATCTTTGGTATAAATGCGATATTCTGATTTAAACGGTTTTCCAGTCTGATCGCTACGGTCGTTCTCGGCCAAGACACGTTCCCGGTCTTCGGGATGCAACAAGCTTTCCCATAACCCCGGTTGAATAATCCACTCCTCTGGGGTGAATCCTAACATCTGCTCGATTTGTGGGCTGACGAAATACACTGGAGCTGCCTGACCAGGGCCAACCATATAAACAACCGCCGGTGACTGGTCGACAAGATTGCGATACTTGAGTTCGGCGGCTCGAAGTTCTTCATCCGCCCGTTTGCGTTGGATGGCTGTGGTCAATTGGCCGGCAATCGCTGTGAGACGCTGCAAATCATCCGGTGTAAATACCCCTCGGCTGCCAATATCCAAAGTGCCAATCACATCATCTCCAGAAATCAACGGTACGATCATTTGGGATTTTAGCCCCAATATTTTGATCAGAGCGGGCACGAGTTTCTTGATCCCCCCGCGAGTAGTTGGCGGCATAGACAGCGATTCAGCAAAGGCTGCGATGAACGCCTGATATTCGGATACTTCGGTGGTCAGGACGGCCTGTCGGCTCGCTAACACCTGGCGGAAGGGGTGTTTCTCCAGCAGGTCGTGTTCAATAGGGGGAATGGTAAATCCGATCAGCTTTTCGATCTGCGACAACATTTTGGAGGGGAGAGCCATATTCTGCATCACCAGACGATCCCCGGTGGCGTTGAGCAAATGCAGGGTTGCGCCAAGACTACCAAACAGACCTTTGACTTCTGTAGATATCAGGTTGATGATCGTTTCAAGATTCTCACCGCGGTTGATGGCGCTATTAATCGCATCCAGCAGTGCCAGGTCTTCGTTGCGCTGGCGAATTTTTTCTTCGACCTGTTTGAGTTCGCTAATATCTGAAATCGTAGCCAGGATACACGGTTCGCCTTTGAAAAATATGTGCGTTAGCGAGAGCAGCGACTCATAAGGTGTACCGTCTTTGCGTTTAAATCGAACAGCGAAATCTTTGAGAAAACCTTCTGCGCGAAACTGAGTGAGAGCGGTTTGCCTTGCTTGGGAATCAAAATAGAGTCCAGCGACATTGCCAATTTTCTGAATATCCTCCCAGGTGTAATCACCATTCTTTAGTAAAGCTTCGTTGAAGGCCAGAATATTGCCCCTCATATCCACCACGCCGATGCCGATCGGGGCGTTTTCGAACAGAGTGCGAAATTGCTCTTCGCTCAAGCGCAACGCTAACTCGTTTTGTTTTCGCTCAATTGCATAATGAATGGCGCGTGGTAGGGAAAATTCGTCAATATGCCCCTTAACCAGGTAATCTTGCGCTCCGGCTTGCATGGCTTGCAATGCAATTGCTTGATTATCCATGCCGCTCATCACGATCACCGGCACATCCGGCGCGGCTTTCAGCACTCTCAAAACAGTTTCGATGCCCTGACTATCCGGCAGAGAGAGGTCCGAAAGCACGAGGTCGATCTGATGCTGCGCGATGAACTCCAATCCCTGATCAAGGCTCTCAACATGCGTGAGATCAAATTCAGGAGTGTGTAATTCAGTGCTGGATGTTGCCAGCATTTCGCGCACAAGGCGAGCGTCGCCGAGATTGTCTTCCAGTAACAATACCGATATCTTCGAAAGGTTTGTATTCATGATATTACTTCTTCGTTCTATGATACGTTTTCCTGGCTCAGAATTCTTTAGCTGGTGATGGTTAATGTGCTCCGTTTGGTAATTTTACAATTGTCAACCAGAAACCCTCCACAGCTTTGATCACCGTGATAAATTGATCTAGATCGATGGGCTTGGTGACGTAGCAATTGGCGTGCAGGTTATAGGTTTCGAAGATGTCGCGCTCCGCCTCTGAAGTTGTCAGGACGACTACCGGAATACGCTTAAGTTTGGGGTCGGCTTTGATCTCCGCCAGCACCTGACGGCCGTCCATTTTGGGTAAATTGAGGTCGAGCAGGATCAAACCAGGGCGCGGGCTATTGGCGTATTGATTTTCTTTGCGCAGAAATGCCAGGGCTTCTACGCCATCTTCGACGACAAATAAATTGTTATGAACTTTGTTCTCTTTCAAGGCTTCACGCGTCAGGCGTACATCACCGGGGTTATCTTCGATGAGGAGAATTTCAATAGGTTTTTGCGGTATAAATTCCATGATGGAACTCCTTCAATTATTGAAAGTTAATGACTCCACTGCAAAAAGGTTATCTTACCGCAGAGATCGCAGAGATCGCTGAGA
>CALCSH010000011.1 GCA_937893815.1 uncultured Anaerolineae bacterium
CCACCCAGCCATCGTGAATTTCTTGTTGTAACTCATATCGTTTTTTGGGATCAATATTCCCCTTTGCCAGACTTTCCCGGGCCACGCGGCCAGCTTCAATCCGCTGCGCCAAATCAACTTCTTCCTCAGCCTTGAGCAATGGCACCCGACCAACTTCCTTTATGTAGAGACCAATTGTATCCCCGGTATCGATATTGGCGAGGTAGTTGCCTTCCAGTTCCAGAATATCTTCCTCGACATCGTCATCATCCGCTTCGATATCTTTTTCGAGATGCGAATCCACATCCTCATCATCCAGATACGGGATCCCCGCGCTGAGTAATGCCGCAAAGGCCTCTTCAAGCTGACTGATATCTTGTTCAGCGCCAGGAAAAACACTCATGATATCATCGATCGTGACGTAGTTTTGTTCCCGTCCAAGTTCCATTATTCGCGCAATCGGGGAACCATCATCACTGCTATCATGCATACTTTCGACATCATTTATACTGGTTAATATCGATTCATCAATCATATAATCTCCAACACCCTCAGGCGTTTTTGCCGGGCAACCAATAAAAATGGGACAAAAAATTCGAGGGGATGTTAGTATGAGAATACTCTTTTTTCAACTCAAAAGCAACACCCAAACGCCTTATAAACAAAAAACACCGCGGTGTGTAACTACGCCGCTGTGCTTTGTAGCGTGGATCAAATCCACCCTACAAATATACTCAGGCAATATATCTGCGTCAAGCACCAGTTTGGCTTTTAACCAAATGCTCATAAACGTTATTCGTGACGTAAATCACCAAACCGGAAACGGTTCCATGAAAAGTGTAACTTGACACATCTTTTTGCAACTTGTACAATGCCGCCATTCCTATTAATCTAATTAATTGGGGTTTACGAGATTCTGATCGTCGGAATCGTATATTATTTGTGATTTAAGCTCCTAATTCAATTAGCTAAGTACAGGTTGGAGGGTATCTTTTTATGAATGGGTTAACCGCATTTGAGCAAATTGCTATCTGGTCGGTTTTGGGCGTTTCGATTTTGGGACTTTTATATGCACTTTTCTTGCGCAATCAAATAATGCGTGAAGATAAAGGCACCGCTGATATGCAAAAGGTATGGAATGCTATCCGCGAAGGCGCAGATGCCTATTTGCGTCGCCAATTAAAGAGCATTTTACCTTTGATTGGTGTCCTCACCGTAGCGATGTTCTTTTCTGTTTACATCATCCCACCAACACCTGAAGCCATCGACCGCTTCCATTCCATACCACATGCTCAAATTCGTCTGATTATTGGTTTGGGCCGCGCAATAGCCTTTGTGATGGGCGCAGGGTTTTCGCTAACTGTGGGGCAAATTGGTATGCGCATGGCCGTGCAAGGCAATGTGCGCGTCGCATCGGCCTCTCGCCGCTCATTTGGTGACGCACTGCGTATCGCCTATCGCGCCGGAACAATCACCGGTATGCTGACCGATGGCCTAGGACTCTTCGGTGGTACGGTTATTTTCATTATTTTTGGTATCGCAGCTCCCGATGTGCTGTTGGGCTTTGGCTTCGGTGGCACCCTGCTGGCTCTCTTCATGCGCGTGGGTAGCGGTATTTTTACAAAAGCCGCCGACGTTGGCGCCGATTTGGTCGGTAAAGTCGAGGCTGGCATCCCCGAAGATGACCCCCGCAACCCCGCAGTTGTAGCCGATCTGGTTGGCGATAATGTTGGTGATTGCGCCGGTATGGCGGCGGATATTTTCGAGTCTTACGAAGTTACAATTGTATCTAGTATGATTTTGGGTGTGGCGCTCCACTCCATCACCGGGCATCTGGAATGGATTATTTACCCCCTGCTGGTACGCGGTATCGGTGTTCTGGCCTCGATTTTCGGCACTTATTTGGTAAAAAGTGAATCTACCGAAGAAGGCGGCAACGCCATGCAGGCCATTTTCAAAGGCTTCTTATCCTCCGCCGCGCTATCCACCATGATGTTTTTGGCCGTCGCATTCTTCTACATGAAAGAAGTCAACGGCGGCTGGTGGCGGCCTTTCTTAGCTACAGCCATTGGCGTTCTCTTGGCAATTCTAATTGACCGCTTAACCGATTACTTCACCGGTTCTCACGGCAAACCAGTTCAGGATATCAAAAAATCTGCCGATACTGGCCCTGCTACCTTAATCCTTTCGGGCACATCGGTCGGATTTGAATCTTCCGTCTGGTCGGTACTGGTTATCGCCGCTACGATCTTCGGCTCCATCTTGATCTACGGAAGTGTATCGTCTGACCCTGTGGAACAATTCACCTATATACTTTACGGCGTTGCCATGACAGGTATCGGTATGCTCACCCTCACCGGCAACAATGTCGCCATGGACTCCTTCGGTCCGATCTCGGATAATGCCGCTGGCATTGGCGAGATGGCCTGGAATGGTATGGAAGATGAAGAAACCAAAAAAGCCCAGCGAATTATGGCTGACTTGGATGCGGTAGGCAACACAACCAAAGCCATCACGAAAGGCATCGCAATTGGCTCCGCGGTCATCGCTGCAGTCTCGCTTTTCGGCTCCTTCATCACCGATGTCAGCCGCGTAGACCCCCTGGCGTTGGCCAATGGCATCCGGGTTTCCATGCCTCAGGTTTTCGTAGGAATGCTCATCGGTGGCGCGATCCCCTGGCTTTTCTCATCCTTCGCCATTCAAGCCGTCAGTCGAGCCGCCGCCTTGATCATCGAAGAAGTGCGTCGTCAGTTTAAACTTGGCGTGCTTGAAGGCAAAGTTGAGCCCGACTACACAGCCGCTGTCGATATTTCCACTGGCGCAGCGCAAAAAGAATTGATTCCGCTGGCGCTCATTGGCGTGCTCTCCCCCATCGTAGTTGGTTTACTATTGCAAGTGGAAGCCCTGGGCGGTTTCCTGGCCGGTATTATCGTTTCAGGACAATTACTGGCGGTATACCTCAATAACGCTGGCGGAGCCTGGGATAACGCCAAGAAACTGATCGAAGACGAACCAGTGGATATCGAAAACAATACCGGCAAAGGCTCCGATCGCCATAAAGCCAGCGTCGTTGGCGATACCGTCGGTGATCCCTTCAAAGATACCGCTGGTCCGGCCTTGAACCCGATGATCAAAGTCGTCAATCTGGTTGCTCTGATTTTCGCCCCCATCATCGTAACCTACAAAACACTTGGTTTTGGCGGTTGGCTGTCAATTGTCGTTCTTCTCGCCGCTTTAGTCTGGGCTATTCGACAAAGTAAAAAACCTGTTGTAATTCCAGTAGCTGGCGATTAGTTTTCAGCACGTAGACAACATAGATTTACAAATCCCCTTTCGGAATTGTACCGGAAGGGGATTTTTCTTTGCCCAAGAGCTGGCATTTATACCCTGTTTTCGTAAACAATACTACACACTCTGCTATAATATGCACAAGCAACCTATTAGCACCGGAAAGGAGTTGCAATGAGCGAACAACCTCAAGGATGTGCTCGCGTTACTGGAACTGTTTCGTCAGAAACAGCCCCAACTACTGAACAGGTCGAACTGACGACACAAAAACAGGAGATAAAAATGACAGCTCGTGTAGGACAAAAAGCCCCCGATTTCACAGCACCTGCTTATTTCAAAGGCGATTTTACACAGGTAAAGTTATCCGATTATTTGGGAAAATGGGTATTAGTCTGTTTCTATCCGGGTGACTTCACCTTTGTCTGAGCGACCGAAGTATCGGCGGTCGCCGATAAATATGCTGAACTGCAAAAACTAGGCGTCGAAGTGATCTCGGTCAGTGTGGATAGCCACTTCGTTCACAAAATGTGGAACGACTACGAACTGATCAAAATGGTCGATGGCGGGATTCCATTCCACATGGCTTCCGATCAGGCTGGAAATGTAGGGCGTGCCTTTGGCGTCTACGACGAGAATCAGGGCATCGAGTTGCGTGGACGTTTCATTATCGACCCCGATGGCGTGATTCAGGGCATGGAAGTTTTAACTCCTCCCGTGGGTCGAAAAATTGGCGAAACCATCCGTCAGGTGCAAGCATTCCAGCTTGTACGCGCATCCAAAGGGGCAGAAGCCACTCCAGCTGGATGGGAGCCCGGCAAACCCACCCTGAAACCTGGCCCCGGGTTGGTCGGCAAAGTGTGGGAAGTTTGGAAACCCAACGAATAAAATATAACATCCCTTGACCAATCATCAACTCCGTGTAGAATTAACAGTGTTGGGGCGGTGGCGGAATTGGCAGACGCAGGGGACTTAAAATCCCCCGGTGGAGACACTGTGTGGGTTCGACCCCCACCCGCCCTACAAACAAAAAAGCGCATCTTTCGATGCGCTTTTTTGTTTGTAGGGCGGGTGGAATGGGGCACACCACCTGCCTGCTCAAAATTCTTTCTTGTGAGAAAAGAAGTTCTATTTCTTCTTCTTGCTTTTTTTGTCTTTCTTGCCTTTCTTCTCTTTCTTACCCTTCTTATCGTCTTTCTTGCCTTTCTTGATCTTTTTATCTTTCGTTTCTTTCTTATCTACTTTTTTCACTTT
>CALCSH010000012.1 GCA_937893815.1 uncultured Anaerolineae bacterium
ATGGCCGGCCGCGCCATTACGCCTTCGATGTTGGCGATACCCTCGCCGCCGATGATGCCGTGCGCGTCTTCACCGATGGCCTGGCCTCGCGCTGTTTACAAGTGCCAACGCTCTATCAGCGCATGGCAGGCCGCGGTTGGCGTTCCGTGGTAGCCGGGAACATGTACGCCTCCGGGGCCGATACCTGGATTAAACCCTCCCTGACGGCGCTGGCGCGTTTCACCAAGGGCGGCAATCTCTTTGGCCTCAGCGCCGCCGAATACGACCGCCGCATTCTGGAGGATGTTCTCACAGAAATTGAACGCAATGGCCTACCCAATATCTTAACGCTCCATTTTCTCGGCCTGGATCACGAATCCCACCACCACGGCCCGGGGGCGCAAATGGCTTATCTGGTCAATACACTTGACCCTATGATTGGCGAATTATGGGAGGCGCTCCCCGTACCTCGCTTTCCGCTGGTGGCGATCTTCTCCGACCACGGTCAGATTGAAGTCATCCCCGATGACCGCCATTCACTGCGCCTGGCTTTTCCCTTCGAGCGTGAGATGGGGCATCTTTTCGACGCCCTGGGGTTGGACGTTCACGATTACCCCGGTGAGGATCCTGATTGTGATGCCGTGGTTTCCGCCAATGGGGGCCTGGCCTACGTCTATTTGCAGAACCGTCGCGGCCACTGGGCCGATGTCCCTGATTTCGGACGCGATGTACTTCCGGTGGGACGCGCCTTTTGGCAGGCTCACGCCTCGGGGCAGTACGCCGCCGAATTGCAAGGCGCCCTCGCCGGGGTGCTGATCCGCAACGTCGAAAAAGCTGGCTGGCGGTCATCTTATTCTGCTTTGACTCCGGATGGGGAAATTGTTTCGCTGGAAAAATGGTTTTCAACAACGTCTGGACGATTCGATGTCGTGGCGTCAGGACGTTATCTCGACCCTGTCAATCGCCTCAATAATCTGGCTGGCCCGCTGACTGGCGACTTGTTGCTGGTGAGTAACTACGCCGATGGATTCTACTTTGGTGCGCCGATCCACGGCGTGCATGGCGGCTTGCACCCGGAAGATTCGCGCGCTGTGTTGGCCTATGGTTTCCCCGGTGTGGATGCGGATACCGCCGAAAAAATGCGTATAGCCATTTGGAGTGCGATTCATCAACGCTGTATCGCTGAAGGCAAGCGTCAGCCCTCCACGGCGGATATGCTTACGGGGTTGGATGCCCTAAAAGGTTGAATGCAGAAGAAATTCATACCCCCGGAACCGGCAAGGTATAGCCGCCATCCACAGTGATCACCTGACCGCGGATCATTTCGGCGGCCGGGGAGCACAGGAAGGCCACCACCCCGGCAACATCCTCAGGCGTGACCAGCCGCCCGGCGGGAGTCAGTGTGGTCGCGCGCTCGACCAGATGCTCGTCGCTGCGGATGGCGTCGAAATGTTGCAGGGCATCCGTCAGCACGACACCCGGGGAAACGGCATTGACGACGATATGGTGAGGCGCGAGTTCAACAGCCAGGTAACGCGTCACGGTTTCCAGGGCGGCTTTGCTGGCCCCAACACTGACGTAATCGGGCAGCACGCGCTGCGAGCCGGGACTGGTGATGGCGACGATCTGACCTCCGCCGCGGGCCTGCATCAGCGGCGCAGCGCGCTGCGCGCCAAACAGCAGTGGGCGGGCATTGATATTCATCGACCAATCCCACCCTTTGGGGCGCTGCTCCAGCGCGGGGCGGTTGAATCCTGAAGCGGCATTATGGACGAAAATATCCAGCCCGCCAAAAACGCGTTCAGTTTCATCAAAAAGGTGGTTGAGTCCATCGATGTCGCCGATATTGGCCTTGACTACCAGGGAGCGACACCCCAGGGCTTCAATTTCGGCGGCGGTTTTTTCGGCGGGGATGCGATTACGGAAGAAGTTGATCACTATAGCTGCACCCAGGCGTGCAAAATGCAGGGCAATGGCCTTGCCGATCCCGCGGCCAGAACCGGTGATCAGCGCGATTTTGTTTTCGAACGGCATTTCAGGTTGCATAGTGTGCCCGGTTACACGCTAAAAGTGAAAGGCTGTGCTTGCCAATTTTGTGGTTAAATTTAACCCAATACTATCCGTTTTCGCATGAAAGGAGAAATCTGATGGATGAATTGGTCAAATTGGTCGCCAAAAAAACCGGCATTTCTGAGGATCTGGCAAAAAAGGCTGTTGTTGTTGTGCTGGATTACCTCAAAAGCAAATTGCCCGACTCGATTGCTGGGCGACTGGATGATATTCTAGAGGGCAGTTTGGATGCTGGCGACTTGATGAAGGGTCTCGGCGGATTGTTCGGCGGGTAAAAGCATATTTTTTACCACGGAGGGCACCAAGAAACACGAAGCAAGACTTTGTGAATTCTGATGTCCTTCGTGGACCATATTTTGGCAATGCCCGAGTTGCATTCTTTTTAAATTTGCAGCTTTGTGATTGTTTCAATGGTCTCATACACCTGGCGGATATGCAGACGGTCGTGGCGAGCCATAAAACCGGCCAATTCGCTCAATTGGGTAGGCCCAAAAATGGCGTGACGGGCGGGTAGCTGCCAATCGTCTGCGACCAGCGCATCGAGCAGCGCCAGAGTTTCTATACGGGCGGCGAGGAAGTCCACCAGGGCTTTTTGGCCGTCTTGCGTTTTATATCCGCGTTCTGCGGCCCAGGCATCGCTATCAATGCCGGGGATAAACGGATTTTCGCCACGAATAATGTCTTGCAGGCGCGGCAAGTTGATTTCTCGCTCGACATCTCGCAGGTGGCACACGATGGCGGTCAGACACCATTCCTCGGGGTCGGGGCAGTTGCCCCACCACTGCGGTGGAAATTCGGCAGCCATGCCCGCCAGCGCCGCAGAGCAACCTCGCATCGTAGCAACTGTAGCACCGGGGGAATCATAAGTGGGTTCAAGAGCTTGCGGGGTCAGACTATCGATCCAGGGCAGCACATCCGAGAGTGAACCGCGTGCAGTGGGGGTAGGGAACCCCTCGGGAATTTCAGCACCCAACTCCGAGATCCAGAAAACGGGCACGCCTAGCCCTAAAGCGCCGCGCACATCATGGTCGAGATCATTCCCAATCATCAGCAGCGGACCCTCGGGCCAGCCCATCCTGCCTAAAAATTCTCCAAAATAAGCCGGGTTTGGTTTGGCGAAGTGAAAACTTTCGTAGGATGGAATCAGCGCAAAGGGGTATTTTTGTTCGTCGAAGCCAGCCCAGCGCAAGCGTTGGACGATCGCAGTGCGCGGAAAGAGGGGGTTGGTGGCAATGCCTATGCGGTAGCCACGCGCCAAAGCCTGATCGACGAACTTGACGGCCTCGGGAATAAAGCGAGTCAGCTGTTTGAGTTTGGGAAATTCCTTTTCGTAAAAGGCATCAATTTTTTCCCGGACGTTTGGTTTGTGCATTCCAAGCGGTTCATAGAAATGCGGGTCGAAAGTGGCCTCCAGCGTGCGGTCGGGGCGCTGGTTGCGAAACATATGCTCGGTAGCTGCAAACATCACCGACGGCATTTGTTGGGGGTTCGTATACTCGGCGATGGATTGCCCTAATTTTTGAAGATAGGCGGGGATGAATGCATCCATGCTGTTGCCCAGCAAGGTATCATCGAGATCAATCAGAAGCGTTGTTGTGAGGGTCAAGGGATTCTCCGGTGAATATCTTAGGCAGCATGTGACACTCTCCGCAGCCGATATGCGGCTCGGTGACAGCTTTTTGAGATTTCTTGCAATAGGCGCTAATTTGCACTTCGGGGGGGAAGACGAAAAATGGACGCCGAACTTCGGCGGTGAGGGTCATATATTTGCAGGCATTTGCCAAATGGATTCCAGGAACCGGGCAGGTAATACACAGCTTCGGCTGCCATTCTGGCAACAGGCGGCATTCTTCGTGATTACGACCGCGATAATAATCTCCATAGAAGTAGGGGCATTCTTTTCCGGCGGGAGTATGCATGGGGCAAATTATAGCATGGAGCAGATTAAAACATCCAAAACACTTGACCAAAGAACACATGTTCTATTATACTCTTATTCCAAACGCGATGATGCCCCCGGTACTGGAAAATAGTGGGGGCATCAACTGTTTCTGCCAGCGGATAGCTGGAGACGTTTGCATTATACCAGCATACACGTGCCAGAGAATGCAAAACTCTCCGTTATCCATTATTCGATTTGGGCTTTTTATGGCCCGTTTGCAAACTTAAAGGAGAGTTTTCGATGACCAAAGTAATTATTATCCAGGGTGGTAGTTTAGATAGTTATTACGAGCAAACGCTCAACTACCTGCATCAGAAATATCACACCTATCCCAGCAATTTATTGGATTTGTATATAGACCCCAATCAGATGGCGGAGAACACAATGTACGAGCGACTTGCAAGCGAAACGGCATCCCATGCGATAGTGGATACCAATTTGCCACCGGGAAAGATTGTCTTATAGGAAAAAAAGGCCAGCGAATTCGCTGGCCTTTTTTGATTTCGAAAAAATATGAGGGCTATACGCGTGTGACGTAGGTTCCGCCGCGCGTATCCACGCGAATCACATCGCCAGTTTCGATGAAGGCTGGGGTATCCACCTCGAGGCCCGTGAGCACAGTCACTCTTTTGGTTACACCGGTAGCCGTATCGCCGCGCACGGCAGGGTCAGCTTTGATGACCTCAACATCAATGGTGGTGGGCAGGTCAATATCCAGCGGTTCCGATTCGAAGTAGGTCAGCTTGACTTCCATATTTTCCATCAGGTATAAGGCTACATCTTCGAGCACGTCTTTACGAATGGCCGATTGCTCGTAGGTTTCCAGGTTCATAAAATAATAGAAGGTTTCATCATTGTATAGATATTGAACTTGGAAATGTTCCAGGCGTATATCTTGCACCCGATCACTGGAGCTGAAGGTTAGATCGATAATATTGCCATTGCGCAAATCACGTACCTTAGTTCGGATTGTAGCCTTACCGCGACCGGGTTTGTGATGAGTATATTCCAATACTTTAAAGATTTTGCCATCCAGTTCAAATGTTACGCCTTTTCGGAGCTCATTTACATCAATCATCTTTCTGCCTCGCCAAATTAGTTTTTAGGAGTTAAGCATGACTCTACTGCAAAAACCCTTCACCGCCGAGAGCGCGGAGAGCGCAGAGTTTTAAAAGTGCGAAACCGGCAAAAAAGAAGCCATTTTTCTGCGAAATCGTCAAAAAATCTCGGCGTTCTCTGCGCACTCTGCGGTGAAAATGTCTTTTTGCAGTGGAGTCAAGCATATACCGTGAAAGAAGTCCAGATATGGAATTATACGCACCATATCCTGAATTCCGACAAACTTTCAGTTCACTGCGGAAGTCCCAATGCGATTTTCCTGTTGATTTTGTCACGCACAGAGGTGAACGAAAAACAGGGGACGCATGCCGTCTTCGTCCCCTGTTTAATGGGTTTTCAGTGCATAAATTAGGATTATAGTCTACGGATTAGGGCGTGGCAAGAGGCTTATGCTTGTGGTAAACTTTTGAATAAGAAATATCCGGTTAATAGGGTCGGCAGAAAAATGCTGGAGGTTGATATGCCAGAACGTACCCAACGAATTCTCTATATTGAAGATAATGAAGAGATGATTGACCTGGTCAAGGTGATTTTAGAAACCAAGGGCTATCAAGTAGCGGGTGCGCTGGGCGGCGCTGAAGGCTGGAGGGCGATTCAGGAATTATTGCCTGATCTGGTTTTGCTCGATTTAATGATGCCCGATGTTGATGGCTGGGAAGTATATCAGAATATTCGAGATCACGATGCCTCGAAACACATCCCAGTGGTCGTAATTACGGCCAAAGCGCAGCAAATTGATCGCGTACTGGCCGAAAATGTTGCAGGTGTGCAAGGCTATTTGCCCAAACCCTTCAAGAATATTGAACTGGTTGAAATTGTACAGAAAATTTTTGCTGAAAACGAATAATTATTGTAGTACGAGCAACAACTGTTAATAGGGACGACAAGGTGACTCAAGTTCTTCGCCCGGTCGTCCCGTTTTATTGATGGCTCACGGAAGCGCAACCTCATGCGTCAGATAAAAATAGTCAACCAAACCCAGGCCTTGCCGGGCGAGTTGTGGGCCGGGTATTGCGCCACATTTTTATGTCGCTTGCGCGGGCTGAGTTTTCGGCGCTCCCTACCGAATTCTCAGGGATTATTATTGGTTCAATCGCGCGAAAGCCGCATTGATGCTGCAATTCATATGTTTTTTATGCGATTTGATATCGCAGTGATCTGGTTGGATGAAACGAAGACAGTTGTGGATGTGCAAAAAGCACACCGTTGGCGATCGATTATCACCCCGAGAATTGCGGCTCGTTATGTGCTAGAAGCACCGACCTTTTGGATGAATTATTTTTCAATTGGAGATCATCTTAGTTTTGAAGAAACGAATTCTTAGTAGCCTCGTTTTGGCACTCTTATTCTTGCCATCAGCAGAACTGGTTCAGGCACAAGATGAACAGCCCACGGGACCGGTCTATATCGTTGAGTCCGGCGATACGCTTTGGGCAATTGCCCAGCGCTTCGGTGTTACGATGGATGATTTGGCCGCCGAAAACAATCTCTCGGACCCTGGGCAAATCTCGATTGGTTCCCACCTCGTGATTCCCGGTTTACAGGGAATGCAAGGTGTATTGATTACGGAAGAAATCCCCTTTGGGGAGAATCTCGACAGCCTTAGTTTCCAGTATCAAATTTCGCGGGATGCGCTGGTGAAATTAAATCACTTTACCAGTCCGGATGAAGCCTATGCAGGCTTGCAGTTAATTGTTCCGCAGGTAGAAGGGGGCGAGCAGACTCGCTCGGGGGGAGGCGTGACCTTGAAGGTGAGTCAATCCCTGATGGAACTGGCCATCCACCGTGGGCTGAGTCCGTGGGCTGTTCAGGCAGCGAATCAACTTGCCGGAGCTTGGGATCTACTCCCTGGCGAATCAATCTATCTCCCAGATGAAAATGTGAATCTGACGGGTGCCTTACCCGATGGCGTGACGCGAGCCTCGATTGCTGCTTTGCCATTGATCCAGGGGCAAGCGCTGTCATTGGCAATCGATGTGCCGCAAGGGACAATCCTGAGCGGCTTTCTCGACACGCAACCGTTGAACTTCTTTGCTTATGGAGATGGGTTTGTCGCCCTTCAGGGTGTCAATGCGCTAATTGAGCCGGGGTTATACCCGTTATCAATTGAGGGGACGTTACCCGATAGAACACCGTTGCGGTTTTCACAGATGGTTTACGTGAAAGATGGCAACTATCCATACGATCCGCCGTTAGCTGTGGCATCCGTCACAACAGATACCGATAATAATGATGAAGAGAACGCGACGTGGTTCGCAATTGTAGCGCCGGTGACTCCCGAGAAATTTTGGGATGGCAAATTTCAGAATCCGGTGCCGGCTTATTTAAGCGAGTGTTATCCGTCTTTGTTTGGCAATCGGCGTTCGTATAATGGCAGCGGTTATTTGTATTTCCACACCGGCCTAGATTTTTGTGGCCAGACCGGTGTAGAAATTTATGCACCGGCAGCGGGACGCGTGGTTTTTGTTGGTGAGCTCATTGTACGCGGCAACGCCACGGTGATCGATCACGGCTGGGGGGTCTACACAGGGTACGGACATCAATCTGAGATTTTTGTTAAGGAAGGCGACTGGGTAGAAACGGGCGATCTGATTGGTCTGGTTGGGGAGACAGGACGGGTCACCGGCCCACATTTGCATTGGGAAGTGATTGTTGGCGGCGTGCAAGTTGATCCGCTACAATGGCTGGGTGAAGCGTTTCCCTAACGAGAAGGGTTACTCGTCAGGCTCTTCGAACTCGCCAGCTTGATAAGCCCGAATGACCTCCAGCGCGTCTTGCAGCCGGTCGTCCGTGACCAGAATATCCACCTCACCAAAAGGCCCAATACTCACACCCATTGCCCTGGCAGCGCCTTCCATAGAAATATACGCAGGAACCCCTTGCGCTTCGAGCAAACCCCGTAACACTTCGGCTTGAAATTCACCCTCAATTTTTGCAGCCAATACCCATTTTTGTTGGTTCATTTGTGTTTTCCTTATTTTGATTTGGCGATATTCTTGTGTTCGGGCATCCGGGAAAACGGGGGTGATTCTTCACCTTTGGGGATATGACGTCTGTTCCGAAAGGCCCTACTTGATGCTACTTGTTTGAAACCCAGTGTAGAGTATAATAGTGTCCGCTCAAAAGCGCAAACGCGCTTATTCCCGTAGATTCTATATTTTGAGGCTCTCTGTATGGTTCTTGTTTCATTGTCAATCCGAGAAGAGTATTGGGAGGATTTCGAACTTCAAGCTGAAGATGTTGATTTTCTTTACGCATACCTACTTGAGTTAGAAACCCCACTTACGCCAAATGAATTAATTAGGGCGCTGGTCGCAGACCGGATTCAGCGCGAATTGAAAGCCATTGAAGCCAAACGTCTGGCAGGTGGGCGTGTGTATTTGCCCCAAGATGAGTATGAACTCAACCAGATGATTGTTTTCCCTGCTATAGACTGGCGTCAGGCCGAAGTCATTGAGAAGCGGGATGGGTATAATCCTGACCTTGGGACGTTTTCAGTCATTCAGGTTCGTTTTGAGAATGGTGAGGAGCGCGAATTTGCGGCAGGTTTGGCGGAGCACACGCTGAATAATCCACAGGATGTATCGGATAGCAGCATGCCCTCGCCTGATTCCGTGTTACGAGATTACGATGATATTTTGATCGAACGTCTTGAAGCAGGTCTGGAAGATAACGATGATTTTGTGCGTATCGCCGGGCGCTGGTTCCCGCGTGCGCTTTTGGTGGATGTGAATGCTGGACATCTCAATCTGGCCGAAGCACTGCTGGATATGGAAGGCGGCGGCCCGCTGTCCACTGGTGAACTGCTGAAACACGTTGAGTTACCAACCGATGAAAATCCCAAGTTGGTGAAATTTTCATTGGATCTGGCATTGCAAGAAGATGTGCGTTTTGATGAAGTTGGCCCGGCTGGCAAAATATTATGGTATCTTCAACGCCTGGAGCCTGAAGGTGTGCGCAAAACACCAGATGTGCTGCGATATGAGTCGGTTGAATACGATCGTAATACACTCACTCCTGAAATGCTCGAATTGGAGATCCGCCTGGATGATGAATGGACGCCTGGGCGCCATCCGAAAACCAAAGGCGCTGAAATCTCTATTCCGCTATTATTTGCACACTGGCGCGCGGGAACACTACCGCTGACCAGCCGTATTCAAACTTGTTTCCCCACGGCTTATGAAGCACCGCGTATTTTGTTCACATTGGTGGATGGTGAAACCGGGGAAAAATTCCCGGGGTGGGTGGTTCGAAAAGGTGGCTATGTTTTTGGTCTGGCAAAGTGGTATCAAGAACGCGAATTGATGCCGGGCAGTATTGTCATCGTTCGTACAGGTGATGAACCCGGTGAGGTCATTGTGCAGGTGGATGCGCAGCGCTCGCGCCGCGATTGGGTGCGCACATTGCTGATCGGCGCCGATAGTGGCATTGTATTTGCCACTCTCAAACAAATGGTTAGTGCAGTCTATGATGAGCGCATGGGATTTATGGTTCCCGATATGAAAATGTTGGATCAGGTTTGGGAAAAACGCCGTAAGACCCCGTTACCTTTTGAGCGTGTCGTTGCTGATGTGGCCCGTGAACTCACCAAACTCAACCCGCAGAATCATGTACATGTTACAGAGTTATATGCGGCGGTTAATTTGGTGCGGCGTTGTCCACCAGGCCCAATTATGGCCTTGCTGGCATCCCGCCCCTGGTTTGTGCACGTTGGAGATTTGCATTTTCGCTTTGACGATTCAGCTGGCTCCCGCTAATGGGGTCTGACCATAGAAGGATGACATAGAAGGAGTACTGAGGTGACTGAATCCAAACGATATAGCCTGGTCACGCCAACATTAGAGACACCTTTTCATATTGATTTTGACTGGTGGAAGAAAAATGACCGGGAGTGGCGCGTGCATCTGAAGAGTTCGTTGTGCCCGGAGCATCAAGAGAAATTTGCGGAACTGGATGGCGATGACCAGGTTGATTGGGTGGATCCGGAAACTGCTGAAGTTCAGCGGGTTGATGGTTTACAGCATGTCTTAATTGGGCATTGCGCAAAAACTGATACCTTCATTACCGAACGGACTTCTGTCGTCGAGTCGATTTTTCGCCTCTTCTTGGCGAATGGCAATATGCATCTGACAGCCCGCGAATTAAGTGAACGCCTTAATCGCCCAGCGAATACAATTTTACGCACTATTTCTGGAGTGAGAGTCTATAAAGGCATTCGCCCCTGTCCTGAGTGTAAATAATATTCCCGGCCCCCGTAGCTCAATGGACAGAGCACCGGCCTTCGAAGCCGGTGGTTGTGCGTTCGTGTCCTGCTGGGAGCGCAAAATATCCTTTAGAGTGAAAAAATGTCACCTGAGTCGATCTGGAGTGTGGAAAATCAAAGATCCAAGATTAAACCAATTGGGTTGGGCATCAGGAAAGCCAATACTTAGTAAGCATCCAAGATTTACTTCCCTTTTCTGATGTGATCGCTGCTCAGGTAGTTACACAAATTTGGGAACTTATTTTTGGATGCGGCCTTAGGTTGTCTTGGTCTGATTATTTAGTATGAGCGTAGTCTCAACACATAGTGTACATGAAAAGTCTCAGCAGATAGTTTACAAGTACAGCTAATTGAGTCTCAGCACATAGTTGACAGTATGCTTGTCTCCAAATAATGAAAGGAGGCAAGCAATGAAAGAAACAGCACTTTTACAATCGAAACAAGATCAATCGGCACAGGAACGTAATCGAGCAATAGACCTGTATATCAGAGGTGAGAAGCCTGTGTCAATAAGTCGGCAACTCGGTCGAAGCCGGACGTGGTTTTGAACTCATTTAGACTATTAAAAAATGCTGAATATCAAGCACAGGAGTAAAAAACGACATTTTAGGATAACTCAAAAATGTTTCAGAAAAATTCAGACAAAAACGAACTGCGCAATTCTTTAAGATAAGGAAGGCGAAGCCTACAAGCAGATCATAAGTATCAGTTGTTGAGCAGTATTTGTATTAAAATGGTTCCAGAAAACATAAATATATGACAAAATTGATTATATTGCCTTCATGGTCACTGGTATTGGCTAAATCTTAAAGAATTCAGCGACTTAGAATTTTTCTGAAAGCTATTTTCAGTTCTGTATTTCAGCTCGAATTGACAGATCTACAACTATTGATCATCTTCGTTCAAAATATGGCGCAAATTGATCATCGTAAATGCAATGTAGTGTGCGCCCAGGAAACAAGCATCGTACCTTTCAAACCGAATTAGCAAACGCTTGTATTTGTCAACCCAGGCAAATGTGCGTTCGGCTGTGAAGCGATTTCGATAGACTTCTTCGTTGAACAGCCGCTTGCGCCCTCGTTTGGTGCTCTGACGATTGCGAGGGTTCTCAGGTATGTTCGGAATGACATGATGGTTGAAACAAACTTTGCGAACATCCCGAGTATCGAAGGCCATATCTGCATTGAGATATGCGCCTGCAATCACCAATCCTAAACCTTTGATCTCTTTGAAGGCCGTTTGAAGATGTGGTTTCAGGTTATAAGCGTCATTGTGATTGCCCGCAATAATGCCTGTTGAGGCAACTACAAACCCCTTCCCATCCATGATGGGTAGGATATTGCTGGTCTTGCCTCTCTTGCGGCCTTGATACACAACCGATTGACCACCTTTCTTTGCTAGCGTGTGCGTACCATCGATGTTGAGTTCAGATAAGTCTAAATGATCCGCAATGGTCAATATGCTGTTGTGCCACATGTTCCGAAAACTTCCGTCATGACACCATCTGGAATAATGTTGGTAAATGGCACTGTAACTGATTTCTTTTTTTCTGAGCCAAATCGGTATGCAATGGGTATCTGTTCCCATTGGCACCCTGTGTGCAGCCAATACAGAACGTAGTTGAATACTCGGTAGAGCGGTACCTGGCACACAAATCCACGTTCTGCAGTACTCAAGAATGGCTCAACATATTCTTTGAATTGGCCGTGGGTCAACCGGGTTGGTATCTTACTCATGATAGTTTTTCCTTGTTTTCGCTGTGGATATATCTATCATGCCAGTTGCTTTCACCTTTGTCAAAAGCTGCTTTTTCGGTATTTTTTATTCAATTGTTAAAGATTTCGGACTTTCGAAAAGTCTAAATGAGTTCTTTATAAAGTACTGGCACGGTATCAAGCTGGTGGGCGGGAAGCATTGACCAGCCGCTCTCGTGCGCCGAAGCGGGTTCACAACCGGACATTGCCAGAAGTAGAACAGGCGGTGATCCGAATACGAAAGCTGATCATGTCCGGAGACGATCCCGAATTACGTTACGCCAATCGGGGAGCAGATACAATCGCTTTTGAACTCGAACGGGGTGGCATCAAGCCGCCCAGTCGAGCCACGATCAATCGCATTTTAATGCGGAACGATCTATCCCGGCCACGGCCCAAGAAGAAACGCAAGCGAAAACTTCCAGAGGACTATCCTTGGCCGAAGGCAGAAAAACCGAACCAGATTCACCTGTTCGACTTTGTCAGCCGCGTCATCGTTGGGGGTGGTCGTTTCTATGGATGCCATTTGCTAGACCAGGCTCGCCGTTGGCCTTATCTGGATGTAATTGAAACCAAGACTGCGGTTTTAGTCAGTCAATTTCTCATATCAGCCTGGCAGGAGATCGGTCTCCCCGTTGCGCTCTACATGGACAACGACGTGGTATGGCGCGGGGGTAGTTCTGGCAAACGCACGCTAAGCTCTATCGTTCGCTTGTGCCTATTCTTTGGAATACAGGCAATTTTCATTCCGCCGTACACACCTGAAGCTAATCCAATCATAGAAAGCTTCAATGGTGTCTGGGATCAGAATTTCTGGCAGCGAACTGAATTCCAGAACCTCAACCATGTTCAATCTGAATTGCCTTACTTCGTGCAGTATTGCCGCTATCGGCGACCACTGACCGCTTCTGATCACCAAACTGCTGACCAACTCTTCCCGGATTTTCAACCCGCCTTGCTCCCCGTTGATTTCAACCTCAACCTGCAAGATCGGTTGCCGATTACGGTTGGTGAGTTGCATTTCATCCGCTTTGTATCCCGGGATGGCACTCTCATTATCCTCAATGAAGAATGGCAACTTGACCCAAAACTATGGTCCGGTAAAATCATCCGTGCTACTGTCTATACCCAACAACAGCGGCTTACCATTTTTCATCAACCCAATTCTACGGCGACCCCTGTCATTGCCGCATCTTTCGATTACCCTCTCAAGGAGAAAGCCGCCCCATTACGCCCTGCTTTTGAACGCAAAACCATTCCGCTTTGGCTTCTGCCTAAGTGTTTCGATTGTTAATGTGCAAACTATGTGCTGAGCCTCGCCTCCCATGTACGGAAACCTATAAAGTGTAAACTATGTGCTGAGACTACGCTAGTATGATGTATTTGTACCTACAAGATATGGTTCCCTCTCACCTACCAACTGGACAGAAATTTTATGTGGCCT
>CALCSH010000013.1 GCA_937893815.1 uncultured Anaerolineae bacterium
CATGATGCTGAACAGCAGCACCACCACGCTCAGGATGCGCTGGTTGGCCCAATCGCTCGATAATTCCCTGGCCAGGTGCTGGCCGAAAATCAGGCTGGGGTGAATATCCAATCCCCAGGTCAGATAGCCGCTGCCCAGGCTGAGCAGAGCCATCCCGCCCGCATAGAAAGCCACCGTTCCCCGGTCGTTCAGGGTGCTGATCCACAAATCGGCAATCCGGTACAGCGCACCCAGATCGGACATCGACCAGATCCAGAAGGATGTCGATGTGCGACGATGCACCAGCGGCGCGCCGGGTCGCTGCGGTTCCTGACGGTTCGTGCTGTTCTGATGCCTCACGGCCTACCTCCGTTGATGACTTGCTTGCCTTCCAGGTACGACGACTCCGTTTCAAGCTTGGAAGGGGTACTTTGTAGCGTTCGTAGAGTCGTCCTTTGTAATGAAAGAAGGGTTGAAATTACGCTTGGCTGTGCATCCCATCCTTCCCATCAGCTTCAAGCCCCACGGGTTCCTGAAGATATTTTTCTGTAATTTGCACTCGTTTCCATTGCAATCGCGGTCGGATTTGAAGAATATATCCAACAAGCAGATGTTGCCTGGCAATCAGTTCTTCTCTCAGCTCGATCGCGTTTGCCGTGATATCATCGCATTCGACGATGATCCATAACCAAATCTGGTCAGCGATCTTGACCCGGTCAGGGGCGCAACGATCAATTTGGGCATTGATTTTGGATTGCTTGAGGAAAGAAACCATCGATTGGGCAAATTGCTTCGAACTGATTTCATCAGAACCCAGTGCAAACACTAAATGAGCCGTTTGATAAATCGTGGGAAAGAGGATCAGACTACTCAGCCGCGCTTCCTTCGGTCGAAGTGGGGGCATGACTTTCTCCTTTGGTGCTGTATTCCTCGATAAAGGCCTGCAGATCTTTTCGTTGGATGCGCGTGATATTCCCAACCCGAAAATAGCGCAGATACCCCCCTCTCATCCAGCGATAGAGGGTTCGTTGGGAGACGCCTAGCAATTCTGCAGCTTCTGCGATCGTGACAAATTGGGTATCGATCGGGTTTGGTTCCATCTGCACAACTCTCCTTCATGAAAATACAAATTTATGGTTAAATACAAAAACACGTGTCGAATGGACACGTGCGTTAGTCAGAAAGAGAATATTATTTGTCTATCGGTGGGGGAAATCCCCGTCGGGACCGCAGCTACATCTTTGTTTCCCAGTAGGGAAACATTGATCCAGCAAAGGCGCGAACACAACTGTAGGTTGATATGCCACAAATGTGTTGCCTTGCACGTAGGCTCTTTCGAGGACAAGTCGAAGGAGCCTTTTTCTTTTAATTTCCGATAATGCCTGCCACTGTCTCAGCTGGTCAAGCACACTTCTAACGGATGCAATCTTAGCATCAGTACCTTGAAAAAGCAAGGTCTTCCGCACAAATTCACAATTTTCGATTTCACGATCGTAAACTGACTTGTCGATTTCGCCTGCCAGGTACAAAATATTGGCGCGCTCGCGCCGTTCTAGCGCCGCCTGTAATTGCGTTTCGGTCAAAATCAACCCGTCCGAAACATCAGACGAAAGCAAGGTATTTTGCAACATTCGAATCAGGCTGCGCTCCATGAAAGAAGCATGCAACATCGGTTGCGAACAATCCTTCGTGTGCTCGACCTGGTTGGAATCCCGATAAAAACGGCGATCTTTCACCGCACTGCCTCGGAATCGCCCGCCGCACTTTGCACAATATAACACGCCTGTCAGGGGATAAACCCGCACCTGACTGGCTGCACGGTGATGGGGAATTTTCGAACGTTCTCTGCGCAATTCCTGCACCGCCTGAAAGTCCGACGCTGCAACGATCGCCGGATGCTTGCCTTCAAATAACCGGGGCGATTTCCGTTTGGTGGATTTGCCTTGATCATCGCGGCCATAGTAGGGAATCATCCCCGTGTAAAAGATGCGTTGCAGCATCCCCCGCACGGCATCCCGGCTGAAACTACCCGGTAGAATGCGCCCCACGATACCTTTGTGCCTCAAGGGAACAAACGAACCATCCGGAAGGCGATGTTTTTTGGCGTTGATGATGTCCGCGATGGTGGCATCCGAGTGCTCCCCGGTGAGATATAGTTCATAAATCTTCTGAACGACCCGTTTTTCAATCGGATGCAGGATGAGTACTTTGCCATCGCTCTTGTCGGGGCTTCCATAGTCCGGGCAATAGTCTTTTCCATTCGGGTCGTTGCATTTGGAGCAAACGCCGCGGCAGTAACCAAAGGGTATACTGCCGTTCCACAAACCGGAACGGGCGCGCTGCAGTTTGCCCTTGATGGTTTCCTGGCGAAGATTATCGAGGTAAATTTCTGCGAGCATACCCAGCACCGTCAACATTAGCTTGCCCCAGGGGGACGTGAAATCCAGTTTTTCCTTGACCGAAGCAAATGTCACGCTATGAATATTGAGCTGATCAAGCGCCACCAGCAATCCGCTCAAGTGGCGGTAGAAGCGATCAATTTTATCCACCACAACGACATCAAAGCGGCCTTTTGGGGCATCCTTCATCAAGCGTTCCAGTGCTGGACGGTAACTGCCTTTCTTGGCGGAATGGCCAGCATCGGTATACAGCTGGACCAGTTCCCAGCCCTGCTGCGCCACAAACTGACGGATATTGCTTTCCTGCGCCGCCAGACTGTGACCATCCACTTGCTCTTTCATCGAGACGCGTCGGTAGCCGACGGCCCTGAGATGGGGGATTTGTGTTTCCATGTGAATTGCCTCCTGAATAAACCGTGTATAATTTGAAGCGTCAGGGTCGCTGCCCAATCAGCAGACCCAAACAGCAACAGATGGAAGATAGACACATTGTAGCGCAAGCCGCATAATCGATGGAGGTAAACATGAGTGTAGTTCCCAGTATCAAAGAACGCCGCAATGCCCGAAAAAAAGACTACGATCACCAGGCGCTCGTGGATCGCCTTCTGGAGTTGATGGAAGAGCATAAAGAATCATTCCGCGAAGCATCGCTGGCATCCGGTCTGGATCATCAGGCCATCAACCGCATTCGCAGCGGTAAACGACCCTCACTGATCGGATGTATCTTGCTCGCTAATCATTTTGGACTAGATCCGAATGAACTTATACTCATGGCCGGATGGCCCCGGATCAAGGCTTTTGATATTCACACTGAGAACGCCGAAAACCTGCCCCCAGAAGCGGTGGAAGTTGCCATGGCGGTGGCGCGCATCCAAAATCCGGGGGAACGTCGCCAGGTCTCCGATGCCATCCTGATGCTGCTGCAGAAATATTTTAAGTAAGATGCGGACAGTGACTGTCCCGACATCGACTTGCGATAAAAAAACACCCTGAAGCGAGGCTCCAGGGTGTTCTCCGTGAGAGCCTTTCTGCTCACCGTTCGATGTTCCTGCCGCCCTCCGGCAAACCGAGCAGTTCGTCAAAGGGGGAATGCGCGGCGATCTTACGCAGTTCACCATCCCGGTCAAAGTACAAACCCGTAAAAAACAGGCTCAGCATACGACGGCGTTCTAGCCCAGTCATCTGCGCCCAAATGGCGGGGAAATCTTCCAGCAAGGGTCGAATCTCCACCGCCTCCCGCTGAGCCGATGGCCGCAGGCTTTCCAGTTGACGGCCCAGATGCAGCATCTGGTTTTCGAGTTCGGCCTTGGTAATCCGTCCGGCCAGATAGAGTTGCTGATAGCGATCCAGAGCCTGGCGCAGATTATGGCCTTCATACTCAAATTTCGCCATGCCGTCGTCGCTGAGATAATAGGCGGCGATCCAGTCACGCCACTCCTGGGGAATGACAAAACGGCTCATCCACTCCCCTGCCTGTTGCTCAAGTTTCTCAGCCCCCAGCAGTTTATGTCGTTTGATGATCGCATTTTTTCCAGCAATCGACTGTGCATCCATCTCCAGCGATTCCAAAGCCTGGCGGGGAGCCTCGGGGGTACGGAGAGCCTGTTTTTTGACACTCTTCAAAGTAACCGCACAGCGGTAATGTTGCTTCCCCTTGTCGGAGGAGCCGCGCAGCGTTTCCTGGTGCCGTTCCTGGTCGAAACATTCCCAGCAGTGCCCCACACCGGTCAGAGGATATACCCGGGCTTGACGTTTCTTCCGAGTCGGGGTGCGGTATCTGCCTTCCCGATGGGCTTGATTCTCCTGCCAAAGCTGCAACGAAATCAGGGGTTGATGCTGCCCCGGGTGCATTTCCTGGATTTCACGCGGGTTGATCTCGGGCCGCGGTGCCTGAATGCGATCCGGGTGATTGAGGTCGTCTTCCAAACTAAAATCTGCGCGCGGGTAGCGGGCCACCATACCGGCATAGAAGGGGTTGCGCACTATGGTCCGGATACTGTCGCGCTTGAATAGGCGGTTTTGATCTTCCAAGGGCAGATTGCGTTCACGTTTCTGGCCGCGGGTGCGAAAATGGACATGCTCACCATCCGGCAGGATGAAGTCATGAAAATTGAGATAATCGGCAATTTCCTTGTCGCTCATCCCCTGGCTATACCCATTGTGAATCCAGATGGCGGCATACTGATCCACCGGATGCGGCACAGCGATGCGGCCGCGTTGGCTTTCAGACCGATCGGCTGCGCCAACCAAAGGGCAATAGGCGCCTCCGTTGGGGTCGTTGCAATCCGAGCACAGGCCGTTACAATAGCCCAGCAGCAAGTCGCCGTTGGGTAAGCCGCTGCGTAAACGCGCAGTCAGGGCGGTGCGTGTGCGCTCACTGGTTTGCCAGACATACATCTCCGCCAAAGCGCCTAAAACGTAGAGCACCAGCCGCCCCCACCAGGAGTGCATTTCAATGCGTTCGGTCAGGCTGACGAGTTCAACGTTATAGACTTTCAGGAAACGAATATAGCGAAGCTGTGATTCGAGGTTGCGATACAAGCGATCCAGGCGAGGAATAACCAGTACATCCACTCGTCCGGCGATGATATCCCTGCGCAGGCGTTGAAATTCCGGGCGCTTGCTGTTCTTACCGGAGTAGTCCCAATCTTTGTAGATCAGGACAGTGCCCGACCCATGCTTTCTGGCATAGGCCTCGGCTTCATCCGGTTGGGTTTCCTTTGAATACTGATAACGGTGCTTATCTTCGCGCGAAATGCGCACATACACTGCCCATACTTTTTGATCAGAGCGGTTTTGGTTGGATGCAAACATCCCGGATAAATCTCTCGATAATTCTCCGGGTGACTGGGGAAGTTGTACACTATCCGGGATCATTGGTAGGCTCCTGTGAAGTGGATGATGGTTTTGGAACGGGGTTTGGCAGACGTTCATCCAGTTCGGGTTCGAGACGTCG
>CALCSH010000014.1 GCA_937893815.1 uncultured Anaerolineae bacterium
TTCCAGGGCCAGGCTGCGGGCGATGCAGAGGCGTTGTTTTTGCCCACCGGAAAGAGTGACGCCTTTTTCGCCGACCATTGTATTGTAGCCTTTGGGGAAACCGACGATAGCATCGTGAACGGCGGCTGCTTTTGCAGCGGCGATCACTTCTTCTTCAGTGACTTCGCGTTCGACACCGTACATAATATTTTCGCGGATGCTCATTGAGAACAGAAAAGGCTCTTGTTCTACTATGCCGATCTGGCTGCGTAAGTATTTGCGCGGATAGCGATTAAGTTCAACGCCATCCAGTTGGATGCTGCCATCGCTATATTCGTAGAAGCGCGGCAGGAGATTGGCGAGCGTAGTTTTTCCAGAACCGGTGGAACCGAGCAAGGCAATTTTTTGACCAGGCTGGCAGTTGAAACTGATATTCTCCAGCACAGGGTGGCCATCTTCGTAAGAAAATGAGACATCGTTGAATGCAATCTCGCCATGCACACGCCCCTTGGGGGTGTAGTCGCCGGTATCCAGGGGTTCGCGTTTCTGCTGGACAACTTCCATCACGCGTTTGTACGAGACCATTCCAGTGGACATCTGCACGATCAACCGCCCCATATTGCGAATCGGCCAAATAATCCAAATTACCATCCCGGCATAGGCCATATAGGTACCCGGTGTGATTTCACCCCGAATCGCCATCATGGCGCCTATAAAGAACCCGGCCAGCATCTGCCCGCCGGTGAGGATGTCGGAAACCGGCCAATACAGCGAGTGCATCAGCAACAGGCGGCGGCCGCGTTTGAATTTTTCCCAGTTTTCACCGTCAAATTTCTCGCGTTCGAAACTCTGACGGGCAAAGGCCTTCACCACGCGTACGCCGGTTAGATTCTCTTGTAAAACATTGGAGAGAGCCGCATCTTGCTCCTGGTATTTTTCGTAAATTTTGGAGACGCGTCGGAAGAAGAAAATCGAGAGTACGATTGTGAATGGCACAACCACGATCGAATACAGCGCCAGCTTCCAGTTGAGCATGAGCAACGCGGTGAGATTGACGATAAACAACAGAAAAATGCGCCCCGCGCCGATCGCTTGCTCCGCGAAGAAGCGCCGCACAGCGTCGATATCGGATGTGGAACGCTGAATCAGTTCGCCGGTTTTGGTCTGGTCGTGATAGGTAAAGCTCAGCCGCTGGATATGGTCGAAAATGTAATTGCGTAATCGGCGTGCAATATTCTCGGAAGTGTACGCGGCAAGCGTTCCACTGAGGAAGGTGAATCCCCCGGTCACGACGGCCAGGCCAACAAATCCAAGTGCGATCCAGGGCAATGTTTGAGTGATGGCATTCTTGGCGAGAATCGCGTCCGCAAATTTCCCCAAAATATAATACGTTCCCGAACGAGCGGCCGCGGCTACCCCCAGACTGAGCGTGGCTACAAGGTAGATCAGGCGATAGTCGTTCATCAGACGGAACAGGCCAGTCAGTGGCTTATCGGATAGAACAATGTGAAAATCTTGCGAAGGTTGATGCGATTTCATGGTCAAAGAGATTAATTCATCGGGAAGACGCAAAATGGTTAATTCGATTGGAATTATACGCCTTCGTGGGTATTTATTGGTTGGATGGAAAGCTACCGACCGGCATGATGGCGGCTTCATTGGTAGCAATGATGTCTGTGGTCAGGCTACCGTGGGATAGCTCTTTAAGCGCCTGCTGGAAGTTTTCAAAACCTGCACAGGCAAACTCAGCAGTGATATTGACATCAACGGCGAAGTTTTCGTCGCGCAGGATGCCGTGATGCGCCTTGATGAGCAAGCAAACACGCTCGTACAAGGAATAGGGCATGGGTATTTGACAGGTGTGCGTTGAAATTTTCTCGGCGTGCGGCACGATTTCGAGCACACTGCGCACGGCATCGCCATACGCGCGCACCAGTCCACCTGTACCGAGTTTGGTGCCGCCAAAATAGCGGGTGATGACTACGGCAGCATCGCCAAGTCCACTGCCCTGAAGCACGGCCAACGCGGGGCGCCCGGCCGTGCCGGAAGGTTCACCATCGTCATTGCTGTGTGCGGTGACCGAGGTTCCATGCCCGATGATGAACACTGGGACGTTATGAGATGCATCGCTGAACTCGTTTTTTACGCGGTTAATGAATGCCTTCGCTTCATCCACGCTGAAGGTGGGGGCGAGAGTCGCGATGAAACGCGAATTGGAAATCTGAATTTCAGCGCGGCATATTCGTGCGGGGATGAGTTGGCGGGGCATAATGGTTCCTTTTGAGCAGCCCCCTATTCTACCAGTTTATTGCTGTTCTCAGACAACTTGCAGGTATAATGGGCGCTATTCAAAATCCGAAAATCTTGGGAGAAAAAATTTATGCATGATTCCGCTGCGAAGGGGTATTTTTCCCTGGTTCGTCAGAATTCAAATTTCCGCAACTTATGGTTTGGACAGATCATTAGCTTGCTGGGGGACTGGTTTAACCTAATTGCTTCTGCCTCGCTGATCGCATTATTAACGAAATCGGGGTTGGCGGTTGGCGGCCTATTCGTTGTTCGCATGTTAGCCCCATTCCTTGTCAGCCCGATCGCTGGCGTGGTTGTAGACCGTTATAACCGGAAGCATTTGCTCATCGCTGCGGATATTATTCGCGGCGTCACTGTGTTCGGTTTTTTGCTGGTACGAACACCGGGGCAAATTTGGCTGCTCTATACACTTACGGCCATACAATTGGGCCTGAGCGGATTCTTTTTCCCCGGCCGCAACGCCATATTGGCCAATATTGTCGCCCGCGGAGAATTGGGCGCCGCCAATGCCCTGAGTTCAGCGACATGGTCTACGATGCTGGCGCTGGGAGCCGCATTAGGGGGCTTTGCCGCCGGGCGCTGGGGTATTTATCCATCATTTATCATCGATGGGCTGACCTTTTTTCTCTCGGCTATTTTCATTTCTCTCGTTCGTTACCAGCCGCCCGCCGCGCCTTCCGCGCACAGCACTCGCGCGGTGGATGCATTGCGCGAATACCTGGATGGTCTGCGCTATCTGAAATCGAAACCAGATATTCTGGTGGTTACTTTACTCAAAGCCAGTATGGCGCTATCGATTACAGGCGCTTTCCAGGTTGTGCAGGTTGCAATTGCCGAGCGCGTCTTTGTCATTGGGGAAGGAGGCGCCATCTCGCTGGGCGTAATGTACGCGGTGATTGGCATAGGAACCGGGCTAGGTCCAATTTTCGCCCGAAAACTTACCGCCGATCGCCCCAAAGACTTGCGTATAGCCGTTGTCTGGTCGTATCTAGTCGCCGCATTGGGCATGGTTATCACCGCACCTTTGTTTAATTTCCCGCTGGCCCTGTTCGGCATGTTGCTGCGCGGTGTTGGCGCGGGTGTCAATTGGGTATTTTCAACGCAATTGCTCTATCAACTTGTCGGCGATCGTGTTCGTGGGCGAGTTTTCTCGGTTGAATTTGCACTGATGACCTTGATGAATGCCGCCGGGGCGACGATTGGCGGTTGGGGAGTGGATATGCCCACTCTGGGGATGGGCGACCTTATGTGGGGCATGGGCGGACTCACTCTGGTGATGGGCATTGCATGGATGCTTTGGCTTGTCTTCCGGCCTGCCGTTGCTCCCCAAGAAATTCCGGCCTAGTTGAAATAAACTTCATCCTGTTGTACACTAGGGAGGTGTTAACAGGGAGAGAATGCTATGCTGCCAAACGCTAATCGATCCATCCGCTATAAGTATATTCATATCTGGTCGTCGCATGACGAGATGCGCGCCAAGTGTACGGATCCAGAAACGCTGGAATTGGCTGTTCGCGCGATTAATTATTCGGTTGAAAACGGCACACTCAAAAAAGTAGAAATCCAACGCCACTGTGATATTTCGGATATCTTGCATGGTATACAAATAAGCGGTTTGGATGACGATGATGAATATCGTCGTCTGGCGTGGTGGCTATTCCGCGCCCTGTGCGATAAAGGCTGGGAGCCAATGGAAACCAGCGAGCGCGCCTATAAGTTGAAGTTCAAAGAACATGGAGATTCCCAGGAAGGTTCACACAAATGGGGGTGAAAAAATGACATATCTGCATAAGAAACATTTGAAGCCGAATCACATCACGACAGAACAATATTTTGAAAACGATGACAACCTGACATCTCAGGTCGATTCGTGGCGGACAGACGCCATCAATAGCCTGTTGGTGGTTTCGGCCATCGCCTTTACCCCGGCGATCATCGTCTGGGGGTTGAGTTTTAACTCATTTGCTAAGTTACAGGATGCGTCCTGGTTATATCTGACGATCTATATACTGATTGTTGGCATGGCGATCTTCCGCAAACTTGACTATCGGATCAAAGCCTGGACGTTTCTAGCGCTTACCTATATCACAGGAACGGCGGCCCTGACATTGGGCGGCTTGGCGGGCGATGGCAGAGTTTATAACTGTTACTCTTGAACCGGTGGAAATTGGTGCGGTTCTGGCAGAGTGAAAAAACCTTGTCACCCCATTGGCTACGCAGTCCAATATCCAGGTCAATTTGGATGAATGTGCCAAAGAAAAACTTTATGTACGCGCAGATCCACAGCATCTGCATCAGGTTTTGCTCAACTTGCTCTCCAATGCGATCAAGTATAACAACCCGGGTGGATCGGTAGTCATTACATGCGCCCTGACAGATTTACAGAAAGCCTGCATAGCCATTAGCGATACCGGAATTGGCATTCCTCAGGAACGATTGGATGAGTTGTTCAAGCCCTTCGTGCGCCTGGTTCCTGAACCGAGCGAAATCGAAGGCAGTGGGTTGGGGCTGGCGCTCTCAAGACGTCTTATGGAATTAATGACTCTACTGCAAAAAGCCGATGACGGAGATGTCCGCCGGAATATATGGG
>CALCSH010000015.1 GCA_937893815.1 uncultured Anaerolineae bacterium
TTATTGGTTGAATAAAATAGATGGTTTTCGGCGATTACGGTAGCGTAACGCCCATTTCTTCAAAAGCCTCGCGCATGGCAGCAAGCAAGGTGCTTACATCAGCAGGGAAAATTCGCCCGATACTGCCAATCCGAAAACAGGCAACTTCGCTGACCTTTCCAGGGTAGATTACTTGCTGCTTGTCATTCAGGCGGCGATAAAACGCTTCGAAATCAAAATTTGGATGAGACGGGTAGTGAAAAGATGTGATGACATAGCCTTGATCTTCAGGCTGCAAATATTCGCGTAGCCCAAGGGCGCGCGTGCCAGCAACTAATGTCTCATAATTGGCTTCATAACGGCGTCCGCGTCCCTCGACTCCGCCCTCATCCCGCAGTTCCAGCAGCGCCTGATGAAACGCGAGCAGTGCGTGGGTCGGCGGCGTGAAGCGGAATTGGCCGTTGGCATCCAGCCCCTGCCACTGCGCCAACAAGTTCAAACTCAGGCTGCGCGCATAGCCCTCCGTTGCCAGAAGAGACTCTTGTTTTGCCAGGATGATGGCAAAGCCTGGCACACCCTCGATACATTTATTGGCCGATGAAACCATAAAATCAATTCCACATTCAGACAGACTGAAAGGGACCGCGCCAAAACTGCTCATGGCGTCCACGAAGTAGCTTTTGCCGAATTGTTTGACGATTGCGCCGATTTCTTTAATGGGATTGATGATGCCGGTCGTGGTTTCACAGTGGATCACCGCCACATTGGTGATTGAGTCGTCCGCAGCCAGTGTGCTTTCGATTTCTGCTAAATCAGGTGTGCGGCTCTCTGGGTAAACCAAAGTTGTAACATTGATCTTAAGCACCTCAGCGATCAATGCAATGCGCCGCCCGTAGGCCCCATTGACAATCACCAGTAATTTTCCGCCCGGGGGCACCGTGGATGAAACCACCGCTTCAAGGCCATACGTGCCGCTGCCCTGCATGATAATGGCTTCATAATCACCCTTATGCACCTGGCCGATCTCCAGCAATCGGTTGCGAATATCTTTCACCAATTCAATGAACGAGTAATCGCGCGAACCAAGATCGCGTAACATGGCCTGTTTGACCGTTCGGCTGGTAATCAGCGGGCCGGGGGTGAACAGGATTTTGTCTTTCCAACCAGAAATTGTGGAATTTGTTTCCATATTGCTCCTTAATATCGAAAGTTAGGATTTACGCAGTTCGTTGAACTTCAATCAAACTTTGCTCAAGAATATCCATGGCTTGCGCCATTTCCGTGCGCGTGATTGTCAGTGGCGGCGTCAGTGTAAGAATATTGCCCATGGTGATCTTAAAACTGAGTCCTTTACTCAAAGCGCTGTACATGACGGCTTCTGCTTCGTCTGTGGCGCGCTCTCGGGTGACCCGGTCACGAACAAGCTCCATACCCATCAGTAAACCCAGCCCGCGCACATCGCCAATCAAAGGCTGGTTTGCCATCATCGCATTCATGCGCTCCAGTGCGTAGCCACCCACCTGGCGGGCGTTTTCGGCAAGTTTGAGCGATTCTATCGCTGCAATGGTTGCCAAGGCAGCCGCGCACGCAACCGGGTTTTTCTCGTGGGTGTAGTGCCCCAGGGCGCGGTCAGCGGCCACGTCCAACTCTGTGCGGGTGATGATTGCGGCCAGTGGGAGGATTCCACCCCCTAGCCCTTTGCCAATCACCAAGATATCGGGCACCACCCCAAAGTTCTCGCAGGTGAACATCTTCCCGGTGCGTCCCAATGCGTGGGGGATTTCATCGAAGATCAGCAGCGCGCCTTGCCGGTCGCAAGCCTCCCGAATGGTCTGCCAGTATTCGGGCCGGGGAATATATGGGGTACTGCGCACCGGCTCGGCGATCACCGCGGCGATGTCGCCCTCTTTCTCCAGCACATACTCGACATAGTGGGCACACTTCAAATCGCAGCCGCCCCGTTGGTGGCAATCCCACAAACAGCGGTACTCATCTGAGGGTGGCACGTGCTCGGCCCCGGTCAGCAGCGGGCCGATCCCCTGCCGGAAGACAGCCTCGCCCCCAACGGAGATGGCATCCAGCGAAGCGCCGTGGAAAGAATCCCACATCGAGATCGTCTTGTGTCGCCCGGTGGCCAGACGCGCCAGTTTGATGGCAATGCCTACTGCGCTGGCCCCACCAGTTGCGAGTAAAACCTTGTTCAAGTCGCCGGGCGCAATTTCTGCCAGCTTTTTCGCCAGGTCAACGGCAACGCGGTTGGTATAACGCCGGGTACAGAAAGATAGTTCATCGAGCTGGGTTTTGATAGCCGTGATCACATCCGGGTTGCTGAAGCCAACCTGATGTACATTGTTGCCATGAAAATCCATATACCGCCGCCCTTGCAAATCTTCGATATAGATACCATCGCAGGCTTGCAGCACATTCAGGCAGGGCGTCGAAAGTGATTGGTGCAAGAAATAGCGCGCATCTTCATCTAGAAGAGCGCGTGTTTTTTCGTCAAGATGAACAGCCTGCCACGCATCACGGCGGGGTGAGATATTAATATCGCCTTCTGATTTATTTTTGAATGAATCCATGCTCTTCGCTGTCTTCTGCTGTATTCGTCAGGTTGCCGATTCAATTCGTTTTTCGGTTTGCCATAGGTTTGCGGAATAAATCTGGTATATCTTCACGCGCAATCAGCCGCTCAATAATTTTTCTTTTGGAGCAATTTCAGTGATGAACCGAAAACGGTCTCCCCGGTATAAATCCTGTCCATATTCAACGGGGCGCATCTCCGAGTCCGATGCCTGGCGGCTTTCTAGCATCAGGGGCGCTCCCGGTACAACTTCTAACAATTCGGCCTCAAATTCTGTGGCTGAAACTGCCTCCAGGCTTTGTTGTGCCTGATGTATTGTAATGCCATATTCAGTTTCCGCTACTTCGTAAAACGAGCGCATTTCTAAATCGTAGGCATCGAGATTGGGGAAGCGGTAAACAGGTACAATGAATTTTTCTAGCATCACCGGTTCCCGAGCGATAAAGCGCAAACGTTGAATATAATAAACAGGCTCCGAAACAGCGATATCCAATTGATTAGCTATCGAAATTTCAGCATGACGTTGTTCAAGGGTAATGATTTTTGCACCCGTTTGGTAGCCACGCAGGCGCATACCTTCGGTGAATGGCACTAATTTACCCGCTTGTCGCTCAATCTTGGGTTGTGCGATATACGTCCCATCGCCAGGACGACGGATCAACAGGCCTTTATTGTCCAATACGCGCAAAGCTGCCCGAAGCGTCATACGACTGACGTTCAGTGTGTTGCTCAGCTCGCGTTCGGAAGGCAGCCGTTGATCAGGGGCTAGCTCACCGGTTACGATCTTTTCGAGCAAATTTTCTGCAATTTGGATGTAGATGGGAATTCCCATTTTCAATGCGTTGCACCGATATTTTTGGCTAATGGATCATTTGTCGAATTGTGCGAAATTCCAGCTAAATTTCACATTAATGGTCGAATGGTATAGACCATTGCGAATATCAACAAGATAACATATCGATATTGGGCTGTCAAGGTTATTGTTGGTGTACGTTTGTCCGCCTGAACGGCGCCTTCATGTCCAGCGCTGCCAATACAGTACGTATAAAAAATACCATCGAATTTACTCACCCAATCATTCCCGCAGGTTTCAGATAGGCTGCAAATGTCTCCCAGTCAAACTCAATGTAGGGCACATCCCCCAGTATTTTCTTTTACAGCCATCCATATATTTCACACACCAGGGATCATCCATCGTTTCGACATCAAAACTATGGTGGATCACAGCGTATAAGCCGCTCTCACCATGTTTGAAGTATGGCATGCTCACCAACCATTGCAGATCAAGCGCATTTTCCCGGCTGTAACCCGTTAGAAACTCCCTGGTAATATTTTCGACGCGTCACATTAAATCGTAGAAAAAGAGCATAGTTATATCGCTTGGATTCAACTTGAAAGGCTCCGAATGCGTTCAGGCGAGGATGGTTGTATGGTAATATCTAATCTAATCATCGCCTTCAGTTCTCTTGGGTAACGAGATTGTATAACATCACTATTTAGTTCAATCCCGATATTATCCTATATGAAGTTGGAGCTTCGCCGTGCCCTCCCTTTATCTCACTCCCGCCTCAATCAGTTTTCTGACCCAATTCATCCTCTCGCTTGCCATCACCATATTCCTGGTTCGCCGCAGGGAAAATATGAACTTGCAGTTGTTCCTGCTGACCGGCTTCTTCGCCCTGGCGACTGCTTTCATCGGGTTGATGTTTTTGGATGCCGCATTTTCGCCCTTTTATCGTTTGTTGGCCGTGTATGCCGAGAACAGCACACTGGCGCTGGGATTGGTTTTCCTGATCCAATTCGCCTATCATTTCCCCCGAAAATATCACCAATGCAAAAGGGAGGCATATGTCAGTCTGGTTGTCAGTCTGGCCTATTTCGCCTGGGAAGCATACTATATGATCTTCCGCTATTATTCTTTGTTCGCACGGGAGACCGTCTATTATCGCCCCTATTTTGCAGCCTACACGATGGCCTTTGTTTTGTCATTAGCGCCAGTTGCATTCCTTCGTCAGAGTATTGTTGCCGACCCGCGCTCGGTAAGGTGGCCTCGCAAACTCTGGAAACCCGTGGGAAAAGAAGCGCGCGGGGCGCGCACCTTTGTTTTGGTCTTTGGCATTCTGTTTTTGTTGGGCATCAGCAATGTCCTGCTTATCTTTAGGCTTCCGCACACGATTTATAACGCGGCGATGTCAATTGGTATACTGTTAGCTTTATGGCTTTTCGCTACGAATTATATTAATTTCATTCCCGGTGGCGTGAGTGTGCAGGCAAAATTATCTGCGCTTTCCCTGACCCTCTTTCTGGCGCTGCTTGGATCGGTGGGGTGGTTTATTGCACCTCCCTACATTGCCACCTTTCAACCAAATCTGACTGATCACCAGACCCTTCGCTTCACGCCCAATGCTGGCGGCGGATATGATGTAGACGAGGTGGCCTTTACTTTCGTAAGTGAGTTGGGCGAGAAATTACACGTTCAACCACTCGAAGAAACACGCAACTTTGAAATCGATTTTAGTTTTCTATTTTTCGAGAAAAACTACAGCGAGATTTTTATCGCCAATTCGGGGACCATCAGTATAGGTGAACCTTTCTGGCAACCCAATATGCAGGCCCGATATACAAACTTCCCTGCCATTTTCCCGCTAATGATTGAACTCGATCCTAACCCGGCTCCTAACGTTGACGGAGGGTTATATGCCCGCGCTGATGTGGATGCGGGACGTTTGATCGTAACCTGGGATCATTTACCTGCCTTGCACCGCCCAGAAGCCCTGTTTACATTTCAGGTCATCCTTTATACGGATGGTGTATTTTATATAACCTACAATGGTTTGCCTTTGCCATTTACCTACGACCCGGACGCAACTCCCTCGGCTAATCCCTGGGTGCGTGGCGCCGTCTCTGGGCAGGGAGAACCGTTGCACACCAACGCTGCTGATTTGTTAGCTACTGCCCAGGTGAGCGGCTCGCCCCTGATCGAGAATTTCCAGTTAGCCTTCCGGTATTATCTGCAAAAGTTGATGTTGCCCTTGGCCGGAATTGTCATCGGCGGCAGCCTTTTATTAATGGTTGGGTTACCCCTGCTGCTCAATTACTCAATCGTCAAACCCTTGGCGTCCTTGTTGACTGGGGTGCAGCAAATGGAAGCTGGTGACCTGGGCGTGAAAGTGCCTATCCAAAATCAGGACGAGATCGGATTTTTAACCAATGCATTTAATAATATGGTAGCCAGATTGCGAGAAATGGTGGCAGGCCTTGAAGAACGCTTCCAGCAATTTTTCCAGTATGAACCGGATTACTGTTATATGGTTTCGCCGGAGGGTATTATCCTGGACGTGAATCCTGCGGCGTTAGAAATCTTGGGATATGAGAAAAGTGATCTGGTTGGTAGCCCACTGAACGTTATTTATGCCCCTGAGGCAGTGTTGACAACTGAGCAACTCTCGAGAAGGTGGCAACAGAGTGGGGAACTCATTAATGAGCAGACAGTCATCATTTCCAAGAGTGGAGAGAGGCGTACGGTATTGCTCAGCGCTGGAGCTGTAAGAGACAGAGATGGGAATTTGCTGCATTCTTTGTCCATCCAAAGAGATATCACCGAACGGGTGCGTGCGGAAGAAGCATTGTTGGATTTAGCCATGATTCAAGAACGCCGCCGAGTGGCAAGTGATCTGCACGACTCGATGACTCAATCGTTGCACAGCCTGGTTTTATCTGCGGAGACAGCCCAGCACCTCCATCGGGAAAATCAGCCCAAGAAATTAGCCGCCTCCCTGGAACTTCTGATGGATAGCGCCCGTCAGGCACTGCGAGAGATGCGTCTGCTACTATATGGCTTAAATTTGACACCGGAAGAACAAGTTGATTTATTCGATATTTTGGAAGCGCGTTTAGAATCCGTCGAGCACCGCTTGGGAATTGAAAGCGAGTTGAATATCGAAAACCGAGGTATCATTCCCAAAAAATGTGAAAGAGAGATCTTTTTTATAGTCATTGAGGCTTTAAATAACGCGGTACGACACGGCCATGCGGATTTTATTTCAGTTTCTATTACTAGCACGCCATATCAAATTGTGTT
>CALCSH010000016.1 GCA_937893815.1 uncultured Anaerolineae bacterium
GATCAGCACGCTGGCGGGCATGGCTTATGTGATGTCATTTATGAACGGCGTAGCAGCTACCGATCAGCTTTTATCGGGCGGTGACACAGTATTTTTAGTTGGTCAGCGGCTGAACTGGATTGGTTCTCTGGCCTGGGCTGGTTTTGTCATCACTTTGCTGAACCGCAAAAAATATACCCTGCAGCTGGGGTTGGGCGCCGCCTTAGTGACCTTAATAGCAGGTATCCCATTGGGCGTTGTGACCTCACTAGAATCGGCTAAGTTTTCTATGTTTTTTATGGCGCCAATTCTTTCCCTTATCCTGAAAATCACCTTTATCACCCCCAAGGGTCGTCAAATCATCGCGGCCTGGGTTGACGGAACCATCAAAACTACCTGAACCTATTTTTTTTGAATAAACCAGGGCTTACGCAGTTCACAATTTTTTCACGGTTGGCAAAGGTATAAACCCCTTGTCCGTCACGCTCAATTGCGTAAGTCCTATAAACATAAAAAAGGATCAATTATCATGAAAATCACAAAAGACACCCGAGTATCCGATATTCTCAAAGAATACGGCGATATTGCCGATGTTATGGAAGTCTTCGGTGTGCAGCGCGTTGGACGTTATTCGCTGCGCGCTTTCTTGGCCAAGGCCCTGACAGTCAAGACCGCCGCCCGCGTCCACCGCGTACCCCTGGATGAGTTTTTGAACATCTTGGAAAAAGCAGTCCAAGGCAGCAATGCCGATGACTAACAACCTCGAAACCACAGCAGAAAAGTTCATGCATCTAATGGACAGGCTGCGGCGTTTCGGGGGGAGAACCGCCCCACCGCAAGAAGCCAACATCTCGCCATCCCAATTGGCCTTGATCAGCTATGCAGCCTCAAACCCGGGCGGCGGCGTTCAGGCTATGGCGGAAGGTCTGAGACTGGCAACACCTACTGTAAGCATCGCCATTCGCCAGTTAGAAAAAGCTGGTTTTATCGAACGCCAACCTGACCCTCACGATGGGCGCGCCGTGCTGCTTTTCCTGACCCCCGCCGGGCTGGAACTCCATCAACGCACCCTTGAATTCCGCTGTAAAAAGTTTACCAACCTGCTAACCGAACTGACTCATCAGGAAAGAAACACATTACTCAATTTGTTAGAGAAGGCCGTTAGCGCGGCTGAAATCAATGCACAAGGAGACCCAAAATGACAAAATTTTTCAACAAATGGACTCGTAAATTCCACCGCTGGATCGCCGTACCGACGATCATCATCATCCCTTTGGCAGTGATCGCAAAATTTTCAAGTGATAGCAGCGAACAACTACCCCCGCAACTAGAGCAATTTCAGTCCATCTTGATGTTGCTCCTGGTTATCAGTGGAACTTACCTGTACTTGATTCCTTATTTTGTCAAATGGCAGCGAAGCCGCCGCAAAAAAAAACAGGTTGCAGCCCAAGCAGCGGCAAAATAAGGAATACCCGCCCCTAAGGGTTTCCGTTCATACTTCACTTGGATGTTCTGGAAAAACTCTTAGGGTTTCACTGGCGAATCAAAACATGAAACTCGTTGATCAACTCGTAAAAGCCGCAGAAAATCCGATGTCCCCAAGAAGTCGATTCGTATCCAGGCTACTCCCTGTTTTCGTATTCTTTTGGTTCTTTCCTGCTTTGCTTTTCATCATACCCAGCTTCGTACTGGATCCATGGCTGCATCTACCAACTTTTCTCACCCTAATCACCAGAGCAATTCTTGGCGGGTTTTTGATAGCCCCAGGTATTTTTTTCCTGGTGTCATCTACCAAAGCACAAAGAGTAATTGGCAAAGGCACGCCCATCCCACTCAGAGCTACGAAAAAGCTTGTCATCGAAAAGCCTTATTTGTATTGTCGCAATCCGCTTTATTTTGGCCTGATAAGTTTTTTTCTCGGTATCAGTATCACGATCGGTTCGATCAGTTCACTGGTGATGGTTACAATCTTTTCATCGATCATCTTATTTTATATCAAGCTCATCGAGGAACAGGAGTTGGAAAAAAGGTACGGGGATGACTATCTTGCATACAAAGTATCAACCCCCATGCTTATTCCCAGACTCCCCTTTCTCAGGAGAAATAGAAAATGAATACCAAACTTTCCAAAACTGCTGCAGTGCTTGCCTTTCTCATCGGCGCGATGGCCATATTTGCGGGCGGACAAGTGCTGCTCGGCAAGGCCATGGATTACTACGTGATCGATTGGGTCCCAATCTACAACTTCATCCTGGGCCTGATATCTGCCGGATTCACCGCCGTCGTCATCTGGAAAGGCAGCAAAATTGCCATGCCAGCCGCTTGGGCAACTTTTGCCAGCCACACGACCATCATGCTGATTTTGCAAACTGCCTACCGAGATGTGGTCGCATCAGATAGCATCAAAGCCATGACCGTCAGAATGATTACTTGGGTCATTATTTTAGCCCTGATGTTCGTCCAGGCGCGACAAGACAGACGCTCACTCGATTAATTCTGTCTTCGAGAACTTTTCCGGATTCGAAATCGAGGTTCTGCGCTATGAATGAAATCCAAAGTTTGCTGGCCGTCTTTGCCCACCCCGATGATGAAACGTACCGCGCCGGAGGGATGCTGACCCTGTTGGCTCAGAAGGGCGCGCGGGTTTGGGTATTATGCGCCACGCGCGGTGAGTGGGGCATTCCCAAACTGCCCCCAAAAGAGGCTGGGGAAATTCGGCAGGCAGAATTGGAATGCGCCTGCCGCACCCTGGGCATCAAGCCGCCCCGCTTCCTGGATTACCGGGATGGAGCGCTTCCCCAGGTGAACGAGGATGAAGCCGTCGGACAGGTGGTGCAGGCCATCCGGGAGCTGCGCCCGCAAGCATTGCTGACCTGGCCCCCCAGCGGCGTCTCCGGCCACCCCGACCATGTCGCTGTCAGCCGTTGGACAGAAAAAGCCTTTCAGCGGGCAGCCAACCCCAGGACTTACCCCGAACATCAGGATGAAGGATTGCACCCCCACGCGGCCGAGGCGCTGTATCACATCGTTGTCCCTCGCAGTCTGGCCGAGGCATTGAAAATGCATCACCTACACACCGTCCTCGACGAAGCCGTGACGTTCACGGTAGACGTATCGGCGGTGTGGGATACCAAAATGGCCGCCATCCGTTGCCACCGCAGCCAGATAGCTAATTCGCCTATTTTGGACGCGTCGGAGGAGAAGCAACGTTTGTTTTTGAGTACAGAATACTACCAGGAGAAAATTTGATGAATTGGTCTATCAAGCTCTTCAAAGCAAAAGGCATCGATGTCAAAGTACACCTGACCTTCGTGCTGATCCTGATTTGGGCAGCCTATCAATGGAGCGTAAGCACTGGCGAAGGATTGATGGGGGCTGTATTTGGCATTGTAGCCACCTTGTTGCTTTTCGCTAGCGTGACTTTACACGAGTTTGGGCACAGTATACAAGCCCTGAAATTCGGCATCCCTGTCCATGACATCACGCTGATGCCCATGGGCGGGCTAGCCAGGCTCGAGGAAATCCCCGAAGATCCGGGGAAGGAAATCCGCATTGCCATCGCAGGGCCGTTGGTCAACTTCATTATCGCCGGTGTGCTTTTCGGCATCGGGCTGCTGTTGAACCAGCGAGCAATCATCTCATTGGACGAGTTGTATCTCTCCATGGGGCAGGTCAGTTGGAACGGCATGTTGGCCTACCTGACGATGACCAACTTGCTCATGGGTTTATTCAACCTAATTCCGGCATATCCTATGGATGGAGGTCGCATCTTGCGGGCTTCCCTGGCCAAGAAACTTGGACACGCCAAAGCAACCAGTGTTGCCGTGAATGTCGGGCAAGGTTTAGCGCTGTTGTTCGGCCTATGGGGATTCATGAATGGCAGCTACACTCTGGTATTGATCGCTATCTTTGTATGGATGGGAGCCGGGCAAGAGGGCAAAGATGTTGTCATGAAAAACATACTCAGTGAGATGAAAGTCTCCCAAGCGATGACCCTTCAACCTCAAATATTAAAAGCCAACGATGGTTTATCCAAAGCCATAGACCTGACCCTCTCTACGTCCCAGTCCGATTTTCCGGTCATAGAATGGGGTAGCAATCATGTCGTGGGCTTGTTATGTGAGAAAGACTTACTCAAAGGTTTACAAACTCACGACCGCACTACGCCGGTAAGAGAGGTCATGCGCACCACATTTCCGACAGCCACACCAGACCAGCCACTTTACGAGGCCCAAAAACATATGCTAACCGGAAGGGTGCTGGCTATCCCCGTTGTAGATGAGGAGGGCGATATCATTGGGTTGCTGACAGCTACAGATATCAACGAGGCCTATCGTTTACTTACAATCCGCCAACAACCCAGGTAAACAAAATTTACCCAAAAACCGATATGAAAAAATTGCTTCCATCCTCTATCCGCTTTCGGTTACTCCTTTTGGGGTTATTTGGGCTAGTACCGGCCTTCCTTGTGATCATTGCCATGTCAAACCAGCATCATAAGTCGATAACAACAGATGCACAAGACAACGTTTTGCGGCTAGCCCGTATGGTCGCCAGTGAGCAGCAACGTTGGATCGAACAATCCCAAGATTTCGTGATGGTGCTGGCTCATTTACCAGAAGTTCGTCAACAAGATACATTATCATGCAACTCACTTTTCGCCGATCTGGTAGAACATAATGCATATTTTGCCAATTTCGGCGTTGCAGATGTGGATGGCAATGTGTTTTGCAGCGCTCGTCCAGAATTTTCCCCAACGAATAGTACGGATCAGGTTCATTTTCAACAAGCCTTAGCAACGAAGGGTTTCGCCGTTGGCGAGTATCAAATCGACATGCATACCGGACAAACGATCGTGCCTTTTGCATACCCTTCCTTTGACGATGCTGTCAATGTTCAGGCGGTCGTGAGCGCAAGCATACAATTGAGTTGGCTAGAAACACTCATCACAGAAAACCAACTACCCCCCGAAGCATCCCTTACCATCCTGGATGATGATGGTAAGGTACTGATCCGTTTTCCAGATAATGCCGAATGGATAGGTGTGACCTCATCAGCAGCCACAGCTATTTCTGGGTATTTGAATCAAAAAGAAGGCATCTTTGAGGCCATTGATCTGAATGGCGAGCTAACTCTTTTTGGTTTCTCCCAACTGGAGAACGGCACATATATTAGCCTGGGTATCCCCAAAAACCTTGCTTACGAGGAAGCAAATCTTGCGCTGCGAAATAGTCTGCTTCTATTGGGAGCGGTGTCAATCCTGGCCGGGATTGCGCTGTGGATCGGCAGCGATGTGTTTGTGTTTCGAAAAGTAGGTACGCTATTACAGGCCACCCAGAAAATGGCTGCCGGTGATTTGACGGTTCGGATTGGTCAACCCCACAATGTTGACGAGTTAGGCCAATTGGCACAATCGTTTGATCACATGGCAGAAACTTTAAATACTCGGCAGGAAGAACGCGAAAAAATATTGCTCGATTTAAGAGATAGCGAAGCCAGAGTACGTCAAGATGCTTTTCGTGCGCAGGCGTTGGCGCGTATGGCAGCCCAGCTAAACGCTCAACTCGATATTGAGGCTGTATTAGACATGGTCTGCGAGCAAACTGCGCACGTGCTTGATGTTCCTGTTGCCAGCGTCAGCTTGTATGACAACCACCGGCAATTACTCACCCACGCAGCAGGCTTTGGTTTGCCATCTGACTTTGGCGAACGTCTGCAACCCGTTCCTGGGAAAGCTTTCGGCGCCCGCACCCGCGAAATGGGGGCTGTGTCCGTTGTGCCGGACATTCAACAATGCCCTGAGCTCCCCAATGCCAGCATTTACGCTGAAGTGAATATCCGCACGCTGGCCGGGGTGAGTATGAGTCATGACGGTGTCTTGGTTGGCCGTTTGAATGTTGGCACCGTGAAGGTCCCCCGTACTTTTTCTGATGACGAACTGGCCCTGCTCAAGAGCGTGGCAGATCAGGCCGCCTTGGCGATTGCCAATGCGCGTTCGTTTGCAGAAGCTGCTCGCCGCATGGAAAATCTGCGGGCATTACGCAATATAGATATGGCTATCACATCCAGCCTCGATCTGCGCGTAACCCTCAACGTTGTGCTCGATCAGGTTGCCAACCAATTGGGAATTGATGCGGTTTCAATCTTGCGCTACAACCAGCATATGCAGTTATTAGAATATACTGCCGGACGCGGTTTCCGAAGCAATGAGATTACCCACTCGCGTTTACGCTTGGGCGAGGGCAAGGCAGGCCTGTCAGCCTTGGAACAAAAATTTGTACATGTTGAAAATTTACCTGAAAGCGATTTTTCCCGACGCGATTTGGTGGTAATTGAAGGTTTTATCGCTTATTACGCGGTTCCGCTGGTTGCCAAGGGGCAAGTCAAAGGAGTCATGGAAATTTTCAACTGCACTCCCCTGAATCCAGATCAAGACTGGTTGGAATTTCTAGAAACCCTGGCGGGCCAGGCTGCAATCGCCATCGACAATGCCAGCCTATTCAGCAATCTTCAGCGCTCGAACCTTAATCTGGCCCTGGCTTATGATTCTACGCTGGAGGGCTGGGCTGGAGCACTTGACCTGCGCGACAAAGAAACCGAAGGGCATTCACGGCGCGTCACCGATATGACTGTACGGATAGCTCAGGAAATCGATATCCCCGAAGATGAATTGGTGCAGATAAAGCGCGGCGCGCTGCTTCATGATATAGGGAAAATGGGCATTCCCGATGCCATTTTACTTAAGCCCGGCCCTTTATCTGATGATGAGTGGCAAATTATGCGCCAGCACCCGGGCTTTGCCTACAAACTGCTTGCGCCGATTGCCTACCTGCGTCCTGCGTTAGATATTCCCTATAACCACCATGAAAAATGGGATGGCACGGGCTACCCGCGTGGATTGAAAGGCGAAGAAATACCCTTGGCAGCACGTATCTTCGCAGTGGTGGACGTTTGGGACGCGCTCAGTTCTGATCGACCTTACCGCCAGGCTTGGGATCAAAACAAAGTCCTGGATCATATCCAAAATCAATCTGGAACTCATTTTGATCCGCAGGTAGTGGAAATTTTTCTAGCAGTCATGAATTTAAACAAGGATAACAAATGACCAACGCAATTGAAGTAAAAAATCTAACCAAGTATTATGATAAATTTTTGGCAGTGGATCATATCGATTTCACTGTGAAACAGGGTGAGATTTTCGGATTTCTCGGACCCAACGGCGCGGGAAAATCAACCACCCAGAGGATGCTGGTCACCCTGTTGACTCCGACCGAAGGTCAGATTTTGATCCTCGGGCATGACCTGGCTCAGAATGCCTATCCGGCTAAACGGCAGATCGGGCTGGTTCCCGAGGAATCCAACGTCTACACCGAGTTGACCGCCTGGGATAATTTGATGTTCACCGGGCGACTTTACCGCATGTCGAAAGACGAACGCCGCGCGCGGGCGGAGGAATTGCTCGAAACTTTTGGGCTGTGGGAAAAACGGGATGTCAAGGTCGAGAATTACTCCAAGGGTATGCGCCGCAGGTTGAGCATCGCCATGGCCGTCATCCACAAACCAGCTTTGCTCTTTTTGGATGAACCCACCCCTGGGTTGGACGCCCAAAGCGCTCGCGCCATCCAGGGATTGATTCGCCAACTCAGCGCAGATGGCACAACCGTCTTCCTGACCACCCATCAAATCGAAGAGGCCAATCAGCTCTGCGACCGGGTTGCGATTATCAATCACGGCAAAATTGCCGCCACCGATACCCCAGAACAACTCAAACAAACTTTCCAGCAGGTACAATCTGTTGAGGTGGCGTTTGTACCCAAAGAAACCCTAAAGGTTTCGGAAACTCTTGAGGGCTTAGATGAAAAATTGGTCAGCCTCCCAGAGGTCAGCACCGTGGTCAAAGTTGGTGATAAATGGCGGCTGTACACCGAAGACCCATCCGCCTTACTGTCCCACATTCTGCAATTCGCTGAAACCCAAGGACTGCGCATCGTCAGCTTGAACACGCTGGCGCCCAGCCTGGAAGATGTATTCCTGCAAATCACCGGGCAGCAAATCGGTGTTATCCAAAATCAAAACCCGCCCAAACGCCTCGGTATGCGCCGCGGCAAAGGAGACCGAAAATGAAAGATTTATGGTTGCGCATTTCCAACGAGTTCGCTCAAGCCTGGACGGTGACGCTCAAAGACATCAAAGTTTATTATCTGCGACCGGGCATGATTATGTTTGGCTTCCTGATGCCCTTTTTTATGTTTTTCTCCTTTTCCGTACGCCGTGAAATGGCCGCCGAGGCGGGGTTGGCGCGCTTGCTGGCGCTGACCATCTTTTTCACCGCCGCGGCTGCCGGGCCTTTTATCATCCCCATGGAGCGGCGTCTAGGAACCTATGACCGGCTCTTGGCCGCGCCAATGTCCTTATTCACGCTGCTCATGGGCAAAACTGCGGTGGGTGCTTTTTTCGCTATCGTCGTGGCCTCGGTCTCCGCTCTGGCCGGGGTGCTCATTTTTGGCACAACCGTCGCCCAACCTGGCTTGATGCTAGCTGGCATCCTGATCGGTTCTTTTTCCTTCTCAACCCTGGGTTTGATCTTCGGGTCAATTCCTACCCGTAACCCGGGCGATGTGCAGATGCCCAGCACCCTGCTGCGTTGGGGATTGCTGTTCATCAGTGGCGTCTTTGTGCCTCTATCAGAGATGGCACCCTTTGCCCGTGGTTTAGCTTATCTCTCGCCCCTGACCTACGCTCAAGACTTGATGAATTTTGCCGTTTTAGGAGAGGGACTGCTCAACCCCTGGCTAAATTTAGGTGTGCTGCTGCTGACCGCGGTGCTGTTTTTAGTGCCATCCATCAAGCTGCACCAACGCGGGCGCGTGTTGGGATATTGAGCCTTCTAGATGAAGTCACTTTCCGAAGGAAAATCACCCGTCCACTTGCTGTTGAGTAATAAATTTATGATAAATTGGGTGGCCGTAAAGATTTAGGAATCTCTGCACTTTGGACGCCTGTGTTGGCTACTTAACTCATCCGTTCGAAATTCTATGGCGAATGGCGGCGTCAGGAGCTCGATAATCGATTATCATGCTGGGAATCTGTAATCAATTTGTGCAACCAGACACCCTGCTTCGCTGGCACCGAAACATCTTCCGCAGTTATTGGCGGCGCAAATCAAAGCTCAAGCAGAGGAAGCCACACGTCTCACCAGAAACCATCGCACTGATCAAACAAATGGCCAAAGAGAACCTGACCTGGGGTGCGGAGCGCATCCGCGGAGAACCGCTAAAATTGGGGACAAAGATCAGCAAGCGCACCATCCAGAAGTATATGGCCAGGATACGCAGCAATTCAAGTCAAACCTGGGATACCTTCTTGAAGAACCACGCCTGCTACATCTGGGCTTGTGACTTCACAGTTGTCCATGATCTGCTCTTCCGACCATTGTACGTCTTTGTGATCATCGAACTGCATACCCGGCTTATCGTGCATTCCGCCGTCACCAGATCCCCCACCGACCAGTGGACTGCTCAACAACTACGTCAAGCCGCTCCCTGGGGCAAGCTGCCGACATACTTGATCCGCGACCGCGATTCCAAGTATGGCAACCACTTTGCTGCAGTTGTCAGCAGCATCAAGATTTTAAAGAGCTCCCAGAGCTAATTCCTTCTGTGAGCGCTTCATAAGGTAGTCTGCGAAGAGAATGTCTGGACCACATGCTCATTCTTCATCGCAAACAACTTCATCGTATTGTGCAAGCTTATATCAAATACTACAACTGCTCCAGACCGCATCAAGTCATCGGGCAGCAGATCACCAATGACTTCGTCGAGCACTACCCCTGGCCCATAGGTCAACCTGGGGGAAAGATCATCTCTACCCCCGTCCTGGGCGAACTCCACCACAGCTACGCTCGGACTGCTGTCAGTACGAACTAACTGCCGTCTCTTATTAGCAATTGCTCTCAGTCAAAGGTCACCAACGAATTGTTGATGGCTTGTTTATGTTTGGCTAGTTCCTGAAAATGACCGCTTTTGGTGTTTTTCTGCGCTCCGCTTTTTACTTTTCGATCCCTTTTTCTCTTGCGATCTCAGGATTTGGCTGGCCTGCTAGCGAAAACCAACCGCTAGTCAATCTGAAACCCCATGGATGATGCAAGTAGCCAGCACAGGCATCTACGTGGATTTGGAAACTGGCAAAATCGTCAAACTCAAACCCGCAATTGAA
>CALCSH010000017.1 GCA_937893815.1 uncultured Anaerolineae bacterium
GGGGCCAAAATTCTGATCTGTCCGGGGGCGTTTAAATTGATCTGACTGTCATCAGCCGAGGTGCTGAGCTGCAGCGAGCCGAAGAGCACGATGCCCGCGCCGGTGTCGGGGTCGGAGCCGCCCACCAGGTCGATCTGCTGCCCGGCGTGCAGGCTGCGGCCCAGTTTAATCTGGTACCCGGCTTGAATGGCTATGGTGGATTGACCGGCGTAATACGTCGGCGTGCGGTTGAGACTGTCGCCGGCCAATTCGCCGCCCGCTACCAACCAACCCTGGATATCGGTATGTTCGGCAGCGGTCAGGTTGATACTGCCCCCAGGGTCGTGCACAACTAATTCACTGCCACCCTGGACGTAAACACTCTTACCCGAAGCGTGCGCGCCACCTGAAACGGAGATGGCACTCAGCGCTTCCAGCACCCCGCCCACCTCGATGGGATCACCATTCTGGTTGACGGTGTTGCCGCCGATAAAGGCCTGCCCACCCGCAGAAATATCGATCAGGCCGCTCTCCGTACCCCAATTGACCACATCCACATCGCCGACGCGCTCCAAGGTGCCGCCAGATACCAGGCGCCCCATAATCTCCAGATCGCCAGCAACGTTGATGTCAATCAGACCACCGCTGTTATCACTGGTGAAGCCGCCGGCGGTGATGCCGCCAATGGTGGTAACCACAAAGCTGTCGGCATTCACCGTCACGCTCTTGGCGGCCATGATGGCGCTGTCGAGTTCAAATGCACCACCGACGGTGATCTCGACCGTGCTGTCAGGAGCAATCCACTCCACGCCAGCAGCGCCCAACGTGCCGCCAGAGATGACCGCACCCAACAGGGCAATTTCCTGCGCCGCGCGCAGTTTGATGCTGCCACCCGGTTCGGTGGTGATCAGGCTGGCGGTATCGTGCAGATAAATACTCTGTCCGAATATCTCACCTGCAACATCACTGGCGCCGCCCAAATCATCCCCGGTGCAGTCGCCGTTATTCAATTCAACACCGCCGCATACGGTGATCCCACCGCCGATCTGGAACTGGCCTTCGATATAGACCAGATCGTCCGACTGCACGACCAGGTCGGAACCGGCGCCCTGCAGGTCGATATTGCCGCGCAAGATCAGGGGGTCATCAACGCTGATGCTCAAACCGGCGTTGTCCATCAGGGTGGTCAGCGTGCCGGTCAGCAAGAAGGCATACTCACGGTGGCCAAAGAGTGGGTGCAGGGCGCGAATATCGAGGCTGTCGGTGGCACCGTCGCCATCCAAATCGTTGCGATAGACCACATAGCGGTTACCATCCACATCGGTCAGCAGCCAGCGAATGCCAGCTTCGAGGGTACTAACCGTCACGGCTCCTTCGGCCAGGTCAATGCCGTTGGCTGCAAAATCCGGGCGCAGGCCTTCGGGGAAGGTTTCTCCGCCCAGGGCCAACTCATGGTCTGCGACCGGAGCGCTCTGGAAGAGGGTCGCCCCTTGTATATTGTCGAAATAATCGGCATGGGTCCCCGTGGCACTACCAAATTCCAGTTCGATATTCCGGCTGGCGGTTACGGCTCCAGCCAGCCACATCTCACCAGCGCCGCTCAAACGGATATCACTGTTCTCACCGGTTAGGATCGGGGTTTCGGCTTGGAAACGGGCTCCGGCGGTCACGGCGGTGCCGCTGGGAATGTTGAGCACCGCAGTGGCATCCAGTTCGATGCGGGCATCCGCACCGCGGGCCACAACTTTACCACCTTCCAGCAGGCTCACATTGCTGCCGCTGGCAATGCTGATCTGAGCGCCATCGCCTTTGGCTTCAACCGAGGTCTTCAAATCAATGGCTTTGGTGGTGGAAATAACGATCTGGCTGTTATCGGCGTCAGTTTCGAGCCAGCCGGTTAGTTCGGCGGTCAGGCTGGTATCGCCGCTGGTGGCGGTGATATCAATCTGCAAGAGATCGGTGGCTTTGAGCCAGCCTTCTACGCTCATGGTTTCAGTCAGTTCAATGATGATCTCAGCCGCAGTGATCCCCGAGTTAGTCAGACCGGAAACATTTCCGTGAATATCAAACTGCTGGACATTCAAATGGTCGCCGGTGAAATTAAGAGTGTCGGCTACACTCCGGAGGTCGCCGCGTACTTCATAGGTTCCGGCGTAGAAATGGATATCTTCGGTGAAGATCGCATCGCCAAAGACCATCCTATTAGCGGCATTCGCGTGGCCAATAATGATCTGAGTCCAGCCGTCAGCCAGGGCAGCCAAGTCACGGGTCGGCAGGTCGAGGGCGTCGGCAATATCAACTGGGCTTCCACCGGCATTTTCGGCGGCCGTTCCAAGGTTGTAATTATGATCGCTGTGGTTGGATTGGAGGGTCAGCATACCCGCACTGCTGACTTTGTTGTTGCCCGACATGAAATCAATCTCGGTGGCGATCAGGGTCATATCGTCCTTGGAGAACAGTTTACCCACCGCCAGGGTGAGCACCGAGTTGGCCAAAACCAAGTGCAGACTTCCGCCGCCGACTGCTAATGCGTGGCCGATATCGCCGCGCACTTCACTCAACCAACTGGAAGTTGCGCTGGCCACCCAGGTGATGGCTTCGAATACACCGCTATTGAAAACCAGATCGGCAAATTCAGAAATGATGTTCCCAGAAGTCAGGATCAGGTCATTGGTTTCGGTGATGAAGACATCGCCAACCCCATGCGGAGCGGTGATTAGGGTCAGTTCGGCAACCGTGGTCTCGAGCGGTTTGCCCTCGGTTGTGCTGGAATCTTTAGATTTGATGAGCAGGCGTCCATTGGGGCCGTCGAATTCCACGCCGCTGGCAAAATCAACCGTCCCATCCGGGGCAATCGCCCGCAGCCAGCTTCCAAAAACCGGCGTGGCGTTGAAGGTAATATCGGCATTATTGCCGAAGACGCGGATGTCGATATAATCAGCTGCCGTCCAGATTCCGTTCACAACGAAGCTGTCACGGGTCTGGATGGTGATGCTCTGAGCGGTGATCTTCTGGGAAACCATCAGGGTTGCGGCGGTCAGGCGCAGCCATTCGTTGGCAGTCAGGTCTTTGGCAAAGGAGGCGCTGCCGTTTCCATCCGTGAGGCGCACATCGATATGGCCATCACTGGCAACGAGTTGATCTCTAGCGGTGACGCTACTCAGGGC
>CALCSH010000018.1 GCA_937893815.1 uncultured Anaerolineae bacterium
CAAAACCAAATAGGAGCACCGAGCGCGATCTGCGCCGCAAAGTGCATCAGACCTTGAAGCGTGTGACCTATGATTTTGAACAATTTGAGTTTAATACGATCGTTTCATCTTTGATGGAATTGCTCAACTTCATGTACCAGGCGCGCGAGAATGGCGCTGCAGGCACCCCTGCCTGGGCGGAAGCTTTGGATCTCTATTTGCGGATGATGGCACCGGTTACACCTCACATTGCCGAAGAATTATGGGCGGAAGTGTTGGGCAATTCATACTCGATCCACACCCAACCCTGGCCGGAAGCCGATGAAGAAGCCGCTAAAGCTGATGAAATTACCCTGATTGTGCAAGTGAACGGTAAATTGCGCGACCGCATCCTTGTTTCAGCGGATGTCAGCGAGATGGATGCCAGGCAGATCGCTCTGGCGAGTGAAGCCGCCCAGAACTTCATGGAAGGCAAACCGCCTCGCAAGGTGATATATATTCCGGGACGATTGGTCAATATTGTGGTTTAGCGAGCAGCCTCCGAGGCTTCTAAAACCTCGGGAGGCTTAATGCAGGAGGAGACGATGCGTTTTTCAGAACTCAACTGGTTTGATGTTGAAAACTATCTCGAAAACGACGACCGTCTGATGCTGATTTTGGGTGCCTGTGAGCAGCATGGCTACTTGAGCTTGCTGACAGACGCTAAAATTCCTCAGGCTCTGACGGATGCTGCCAGCCAGCGAACAGGTGTATTGGTTGCTCCGGCGCTTAATTTTGGCGCTTCGCCTTATTTTCTAGCGTATCCCGGCACAATCAGCCTTCGCATAGCCACATTGATGGATGTCGCTGAAGATATGGTCAGGTCGTTGTATACACAGGGATTCCGGCGCATTTTGATTCTCAATGGCCACGGCGGTAACGACCCGGTGCGCGGCCGTCTTTATGAAGTAGCCAGCCACCTGCCCGATTTGCGTATTGCCTGGTATGCCTGGTGGCAATCACACAGTGTGGAGGCGGTCGCTATCCAGCACAATCTAAAACCCTATCATGCTGGCTGGGTGGAAGCATTCCACTTCACCCGCGTAACAGAATTACCCGCCGGTGAGAAAACGCCGCCACATATCCCTGGCCTTTTGGGCGCGCAAGAAGCGCGAATCGTGTATGGGGATGGTGTCTTTGGGGGTGCATATCAGGCGGATGATGCGATTATGAACGAAGTTTTTGAAGCATCTCTGGGGGATGTGATTCAGTTGTTGAAGTTTGAGTAAGAACCTTTGCGGTAAAATAAAGGGCAGCAGGACTCCTGTTGGGGTCGGGTTGCCCTTTTTTTAGTGCCTGCCTCTCCGGACGAGTCTGACATTCCTTGTCTACTATTCAGAATGATCATAAAAGGACGAAAATTCTCATGAAAAAAGAAATCATCACCGCCAAAGATGCTCCTAAAGCGATTGGCCCTTATTCTGCGGGTGTACGCGCGGGCGATTTTATCTTCACCGCGGGTCAGTTGGGCATTGACGCCCTGACCGGTGAATTTGTCTCTGATGAAGTTGTCAAACAAACCCGTCAGGCATTGCACAACTTGAAAGCGGTTCTGGAAGCCGGAGGCGCATCCTTAGAAAACGTGGTAAAAACGACTGTATTTTTACGAGATATGAATGATTTTGGTGCTATGAACGCGGTGTATGCCGAATTTTTTACCGAGAATTTTCCCGCTCGATCAGCAGTGCAAGTGGCGCGTTTACCGAAAGACGCCGCAGTTGAAATTGAGGCTGTGGCGCTTGTCAGTGGCCAGTAGCAAGCCAACAGAGCGGGACAGAGCCGCGGTTTTGTGGTAAAACTACCCCTTGTGTGCGCTGGACGAGTGATGTTGGTCATCTGCCGTTGGGCTTTGCGCCTACACAATTAATGGACGTATGTATCCAAAATAGGGGTTTGTAAGGTACACTGCACCTGTAAATCCCTATTTTCGGGTCAAAAAAGATATTTATGACTGAACCCACTGTTTCGGTAATTGTGCCCTGCTATAACGAGCAGAATACGATAGATTTGCTGCTCAATGCCTTGCTAGAGCAAATCTATCCCCAAGAAAATATCGAAGTGATTATCTCGGATGGCATGTCTACCGATCAGACTCGGCAAAGAATTGCCGAATTTCAACAAACGCACCCTGAATTCAGAATTCAGATCGTCGATAATCTACAACGCACAATTCCTGCGGCGTTGAATCGCGCCATTGAAGCCGCACAGGGCGAAATGATTGTGCGACTGGATGCGCATTCCATACCCCGCCCAGATTATGTCGCCCGTTGTGTGGATGCACTGGAAGCTGGTTTGGGGCAAAATGTGGGTGGAATCTGGGAGATTCGCCCCGGTAGTTCTCGTAAAATGGCCCGAGCCATTGCGCTGGCGGCGGCGCATCCCTTCGGGGTGGGTGATGCGCGATACCGTGTGGGTGGTGAACCACAGGCTGTCGATACCGTGCCGTTTGGCGCGTTCCGAAAATCGTTATTTGAAAAAATCGGCAACTTTGATGAAAGTTTGCTGTCCAACGAAGACTACGAATTCAACGCACGTATTCGCCAACATGGGTTTACGGTATGGTTGGACCCGAATATTCGTTCGGTATATTTTGCGCGTTCCACATTGCGCGGATTAGCGCGTCAGTACTGGCGCTATGGATATTGGAAAGTGCGTATGTTATTACGCTATCCAGATTCTTTTCGCTGGCGACAGCTTTCGGGTGCGTTTGTTCTCACCTGGCTTGGGTTGGGTATATTTTCCATTTGGTTTGTGTTGGCTCGTTGGCTGTTGTTGCTCGAGGCCCTGTTTTATGGTACGGCTCTGCTCATCGCCGCAATTCAGAGTGCGCGTCAACAGCGAGATTTCGGTTTGATCTGGCGTGTGCCGCTGGTGATTGCTGTGATGCATTTTTCCTGGGGCAGCGCCTTTATATGGAGCTTGCTGGAGTATCTGATTCGTGGAAATAAATCGGGTCTCTGAGATTTCGCAAGGTAAAGCCCAGATTTTGGGGTGTGGCGGGTGTTTCACACCCGCCACACCCCAAAATCTGGGAACCTCCACGCAAAGTCTCAAAGAACCAATAAATCTCAAAAGAAGTAGGCCGAAGATTCTATGACCCATCAACATCCTCCCTCAAATTTATGGCGTCTGGGCTTTCGTGAGCGGCGTTCGTTATTGCTTCTGATTGATTTTGTCATCGGCGTGCTCGCCGTTGGGATTGCTCTAATTGTTTGGGGCAAAAGCGAAGAGTGGCTTGGCCTTTCGGTGCAATTTTTGCGAGAGCGTGTGGCGCTGTGGTTTTATCTGCTCCCCCTGGTGTGGCTGTTGTTGATGCTGGAAATGTATGATGTTCACCGGGCAGCGAATCGACGGCAAGTGATTGGCGGAGTGGCGATGG
>CALCSH010000019.1 GCA_937893815.1 uncultured Anaerolineae bacterium
TTGAGCGAAGTGACTCATTTGAAATCGGTCATGGGCCGTCTGGATCGCATTGATGACGCGCTGACCAGTCAGCGCGCAGAATTTACACAAACCACTGCTCAACAAAAACAACTGGCTGAACAGCGCGAAACCGAAACTAAAAAATTGTTTCGTGCCGACCTTCAAGCCATCGAAGTCAATGTAGCCGATGTTCAAAAGACTCTCAAAACACTCCCAGCCCTGCGGGAAAACGTGGATGCGCGCGAAGTGGAAGAAAAGCGCCTCGCCGACATGATCGCCAAATTATCGCAAACCCTCGACGAACTGCGCGTGCGATCCGAAGATCAGACACGTTCGTATCGCGTGATTGAGGACGGTCGTCGCCAGGATACACAACGCCTCGCCGATCTTCAAGGCGAAGTTACCGCCTTGCGCAAACGATCCGATGAATACCGTGGCCGCTTTGATGTTTTCGATGCCGAGTTTAGACGAATCGAATCTCGCTTGAAAGAAGTGGGTACGATGGAGCGCGAATTAATCGAAGCCCAGGCCGCATTTGTCGAGAATTACGCCACGTCGGAAGTAGAGCGTGAGAAAACCTGGAAAATATGGACAGCACGCTTTGAAACTATTGAAGCCCAGGCTGGTGAACTTGAACCCTACTTGCGCGATATCGAAAAAGCGCATCTTGAAGTCCGTCGCACTCAGGAAGGTGTTGAAGAACTTACCAAGAAGGTTGAGCGCCGGATCAATGAACTCACCGAGATGCAGCGTCTCTCCGAAGAGCGATTTCGCCAGGAGTGGAATACCTTCAAGGCCGACGACCAAAAACGCTGGACCAATTACCTGCTTTCGCATGATGAACAACAGAGCGACACCAATCGCCGCCTCGATCGGATTATTGAGCGCGCGACCTTAATTGAAGATGGCCTGCAAGAAATGCAAGATTTCCTTCAAGAAGTCAACGAATTTTCTGGCAAACGCCTGCATGGATTATTAGAAGCCGTGCGAGCCTGGGCCGCTGACTACGAACGTCTTCAGGGAACCTTGTAGGATCATTATGCGTGTTATTGGTACCGCAGGTCATGTCGATCACGGAAAATCTGCCCTAATTCAGGCACTTACGGGCACACACCCCGATCGCCTGCAAGAGGAGCATGACCGCGGCCTGACAATTGTGCTCGGTTTCGCCTGGCTCACGCTTCCCAATGGCGAAGAATTGGGTATTGTGGATGTGCCCGGCCACCGCGATTTTATCGAAAATATGCTTTCTGGCGTGGGGGCAATTGACGCGGCCCTCTTTGTCGTCGCTGCGGATGGAGGTGTTATGCCCCAAACCCGCGAGCATCTGGCCATTCTGGATTTACTTCAAATTCAGGGGGGTGTGATCGCACTCACCAAAGTCGATTTGATCGACGACCCCGAATGGCTCGATCTGGTGGAAAATGAAGTGCGGGAGACTCTTTCTGGCACGGTGCTGGATTCAGCTCCATTGGTACGCGTCTCCGCCCATCGCGGGGATGGCCTCCCAGAGTTACTGGCTGCCCTCGAAGATGTGCTCGCCGAAAGGCCGCCGCGCCCCGATCTGGGCCGCCCGCGTCTGTCAGCCGACCGTATTTTCACCGTCTCCGGCTTTGGCACCGTGGTCACCGGCACACTCACCGATGGCCAGCTCAATGTGGGGGATGACGTCGTGATTCTGCCCCAGGGCACGCGCGGACGAATCCGAGGGCTGCAAACGCACAAAAGGAAGAATCAGCTCGCCGTTCCAGGCAGCCGCACGGCGGTGAATATTTCCGGCGTGGATGTTGACCAAATCCAGCGCGGTAATGTCATCGCCCATCCCAACGATTACAAACCCACCCGTCGCCTGGATGTTAGCGTGCGCCTATTGGACGAAATCAGCCAACCGGTGCGACATAACTCCGAAGTTAAACTTTTTATCGGTGCGGCGGAGGTGATGGCGCGCTTGCGCTTGTTGGGCAGCGACCTGCTCAACCCCGGTGAAGAAGGCTGGCTGCAACTTGAATTGAGCGTGCCGTTGACCGCGAAGCGCGGCGATCGCTATATTTTGCGGCGGCCATCCCCCGGTGAAACCCTCGGCGGCGGCGCAGTGATGGATCCGCACCCCAAAGGCCGACACAAACGCTTTGACCAAAACGTGCTCGATAGTTTTGAAACTCTGGCGGGCGGCACCCCGGCGGAAGTGCTCCTGCAGGCGCTCTTGCCCTTGGGAGCAGCGTCCTTCAAAGACGTGTTGGCGCGTGCCAGCATGGCCCCGTCGGCCATTGCTGATGCGTGGAGTGAATTGCTGGCTGAGGGGTTGGCGTTATCCTTAGGCGGCGATCCGTTGCAAAACAGTGCCACGCTGGTTACCAGCCGCACCTATTGGGAGCAATTGGCGCAGGGCGCTCTTCATGAAGTACATGCGTATCACCAGAATTACCCGCTGCGGCATGGCATACCACGCGAAGAACTCAAAAGCCGTCTGAAAGTTGTTGCGCGCATTTTCGATGCATTATTATCTGATTTGGTTGCGGGTGGACAACTTGCTGAGCAATCACTGCGCGTAAAATTGCCGGGTAGCAGCGCGTTACCGGTCGTCCAACTCCCCGCGTACCGTGTCACCTTCAACCCGCAGCAGCAGAACGAAGTTGATCGATTGCTGCGTGATTTTAAAGCCCAGCCCTATACCCCGCCATCTGTAAAAGAATGCCTTGCGGCGCTGGGGGAAGAAGCCTATAACGCCATGATTGACCTGGGGATGTTGATTCCGCTAAATGGGGAAGTCGTTTTCCGCTGGGAAGATTATCAAAAAATGGTTGCCGAGGTGCGCGGAATTTTGACACGAGAAGGCGAGATCAGCGTGGCACAGGTGCGCGATCATTTCAATACTACGCGGCGCTATGTGTTGGCTTTCATGGAACATCTGGATGCGATTGGCGTAACCTTGCGTGTAGGGGATGTGCGCAAGCTAAAATCTGGTTAGTTTGAATGGCTTTTTAAAATCGGGTCATTTCGCCATAACGGCGAAATGACGAAGAATCGAATCCAGCCAACCCGCTCATTTGAACAACTTGGTATAATAAGTCCGGAGGCCACTTTTGGTTTCTGAAAGTTATTAATGAGAGGAAAAAATGAAAGAACAATTCCAACAAGATAAAGGCACATTTGGCACCTATCTCGATCTATTGCAGCAAAAACGCTCTGCCGAGAGAGCCCCTGAAGATAGTTTTATGCGTTTGCTCATCCAGCTTTCCGGAACAGAGCCAAAACCCATTCCAGAATTGGCGGCTTCCAGCGATATGCCCGTGGATGAGTTCGCGGAATCACTCAAGCTATTGGAATCCTTGGATATGATTGCCGTCAAACTGGAGAATGATACCAAAGTCATCGCGCTCACACAGGGCGGGGCCGACTATGTTGCGGCGCGGCAAAAAGGACTGTAATCCAAAAGGAGGAAACGATGATCGATTGGGCTGCAGTAGCGGATGGCGTTTGGGTCGCATTTTTTGGCGCCTTACTCGGCACTGGCGAGTTGATTTCGCGGTATCGCGATGACCCCTGGGATACGATCAAAAGCCCCCCGGGGTTCTTTTATATTGCCCTAAATGCCCTGGTGTCTGTGGCGGCATTGATATTAATTCGCGGCTTTGGCTGGACATTTAGCGCGAAAGTTGATGCTGTTCGTTGGACTCAAGTATTAGTCGCTGGTTTTGGGGCCATGGCCTTATTTCGCTCCTCACTTTTTACGGTGCGTGTCGGCGATCAGGATGTCTCAGTTGGCCCGAATAGTTTTTTGCAAATTGTGCTCGGCGCAGCCGATCGTCAGGTAGATCGCCGTCGGGCGGCTGTGCGGGCTGATCGCTCGAAACAGATTATGCAAAATGTCTCGTTCGAAGAAGCGAAAGTTGCCCTGCCAGCGTATTGCATTGCCTTGATGCAAAATATGCCCACTGAAGATCAAATCGAATTGATGGACGATGTCGACAAGCTGGCCCATAGCGCCGATATTCAAACCAGTATGAAATCCTATTTCCTGGGTTCTGCCTTGCTCACCTACGTGGGGGAAGAAGTGCTCCAGGCAGCCGTCAAATCGCTCAAGGAATATATCCAGTCCGAGGCAGAATCTGAAATCTGAAAATTGGAACGCTATTATCGCTTCGTTCCCAGAGCCGCATATTTTGCAAACCTGGCAATGGGGGGAAGTTAAGTCGCGCTTTGGATGGACTCCGTCTTACCGCCTTTGGGGTGATGAAAAGAACCCCGATGCCGCCGCGCTGATTCTACAGCGCGAAATCCCCATCGTCGGGTTTGCCGCCCGCTTGCGGGTATTGTATTTGCCCAAAGGGCCGTTGTTGCGGGATTGGGGGAATGATGATCTGCGGGATCACGTGTTGGATGATTTGCAAAAACTGGCGCGCCAACGCGGGGCGATTTTTCTGAAAATTGACCCGGATGTCAAACTGGGGGTAGGGGTGCCCGGCGAACCCGAAGCTGAAACCAATCCCCTGGGCAGTTTACTGCAAAGTGAGCTTCACGCCCAAGGCTGGCGCTACTCTGCCGAGCAGATTCAATTCCGCAATACCGTCATCATCGATTTATCTTCCTCCGAAGAAGAAATCTTGGCGCGTATGAAGCAGAAAACGCGCTACAACATCCGTTACGCGGCCCGTAAGGGCGTCGGCGTGCGCATAGGCACTGTGGCGGATATTGGTTTGCTCTATCGCATGTATACCGAGACATCTAGGCGCAATGGATTTGTCATCCGCAGCGAAGACTATTACCAGACTTTGTGGCGCGCGTTTTCAGAGGCCGGGATGCTCGACCCAATCATCGCCGAAGTTGACGATGAGCCAATCGGTGCGGTGATGCTCTTCCACTATGCCGGGCGCGCCTGGTATATCCACGGCATGTCGCGTGAACTTCATCGCGAGAAAATGCCAAATTATCTCTTGCAATGGGAAGCCTTACGCCGTGCCAAAGCCATGGGATGCCGCGAATATGATCTATGGGGCGCGCCGGAAACCTTTGATGAATCCGATTCGATGTGGGGGGTCTTCCGCTTCAAGCGCGGCCTGGGTGGGGAAGTCTCGCGCACCCTGGGCGCATGGGATTATCCTGCCAAGCCGCTCTACTACAAACTCTACACCCAAACCCTGCCGCGCATTCTGGATATTATGCGCCGCCGCGCTCATCGAATCCACGAAGAACACGAAGGGCACGAAAAAGATTAATCAGGAGGTGTTCAACAGTGGAATTATTGCTGAAAGATGAAGTTTATGCCATTGTCGGTGCAGCGATTGAAGTTCATCGGGTATTGGGGCCGGGTTTTCTGGAAGCCGTATATCAGGAAGCCTTTGAAATTGAGTTGGAATGTCGTTTAATTCCGTTTGAATTTCAGAAACATCTCAAAATTGTCAGCAATTCCCGGAAGAAAGAGACATTCTCGTTTAATGCAGGAAAAATGAGCAT
>CALCSH010000020.1 GCA_937893815.1 uncultured Anaerolineae bacterium
AGCGTGAAGAACTCGCGAGCTCGCTGCAACAGCCAACGGCCCAGATTGAACTGTGTGCTTACTTCAGGAGTTTGGCCAGGAGTTGTATCTGGAACCGGAGTGCTGAATACGACACCGCCAGCTGGTTGGCTTTTGATCGAATTCGCTTGATTTGTGGGACTGGTATAGGCCACTTCGCCACCAATTTGTGCGTTTTCGGAAATCCGCAGACCCGTTGGGAGCATGGACGGCGCTCCTGGGGGCAGGAACGGCATATAGGGGGTGGGTCCTACATCCTGGGTGGGGCCTTCAACTTCGGCTTTAACGTCACCGCCGACTATGCCATTGATTTCCAGCGCAGCCGCGCCAGCATGAATATCTCGGCCAATTTCGCCATCCAGTACAGCCTGGTAGCCGCCGATGGCCACATCCTGGCCGATGGATGCTCCCTTCTCAAAATTAAGAGCAAATCCGCCGAAGAACAAATTGCGGCCAATTTCAGCGCTTGAGCCGATTTGGGTATAGCTGGTGCCGGTATAGACACTGCCGGTAACGTTACCGTTGACTGTCACGGTTTGCGCGCCGGTAAACAGGCTGCCATTGACCGTGCCATTGACGACCACCGATTGCCCGAAGGCGAACAGATCGCCGTTTACAGTGCCGTCTACCACGACGGCATCACCGAAGATGAAGAGATCATCGTCAACAACTTCTCCCGCTGGCAATCTCCCATCGTCGATATTCTCAAAGGCGTAGGCAGTACCGGAGAAACCGAAAGTGAGGATAAAAACCATCAGCAGCATTACGAGCCAGTGAATATTTAGAGAACGAGCTTTCATTTTATAAGCCTCCGTAAATTTGACAAAAACTTGATCACGACACCCTTTAATACGTGAGGTGCGGCGCAAAGTTGCATTCAGTTGATAAAAAAACACAAAACCACAGAGAACACAGAGAATTTCTAGGAAAAGTGTAGTGGTCAACAAAGACTTGAACGAAACTCAAGCAAATTTGCACCGCTGAGAGCGCAGAGAACGCAGAGAAAAACATTTCTTACTCAGCGATCTCTGCGTACTCCGCGGTGTTCAATCTTCATTTGACTATCACAAATTTCTAGGGAAAGAAAGAGAAAGCTACTCTTGTCAAGAGTAGCTTGAACAGATGGTGAATGGCTTGAATTAATGCCCGCCGACCCAGGCCTCTTCGGCTTGCAGTGCGCGCATCGCCTTGGGTTGAATTTTTCGATACACCTCTACCGGAGATTGTCCGGCGAGCAGGGTTTCCAGCGAAATGCCAAATAAGCGCTCGTTTTCATGCAGATGGGGCAGAATTAATTGCCAATCGGCATCGCTCAGTTGGGTAAATTCGCCGCCGTTGAGTTGGTCAGCTGTCAATTTGCTTTGCGGATCGCGCACGTAGATGGCCCCACCTGAAGCCAGCGAGAACAGGTTGCCGCCTGGGTAGGGGGATTCCAGTTCTTCGACCTCGCCATCGTCTGTAACTCGAATGCCGTTTAGCACCACAAATCCGCCTCCGTGGAGTGGATCCCCCGCCATAAACGACTCAGCCAGATAATCCAGGCAGGTGCCGTTGATCACCACGCGCGGCTTGCCCACGGCATTAATCATCGGTCGCCCGGCGGCATTGCCCAAAATATACACGTGCCCACCCTTGGCGGCATAGCCAAACGTTTGCCCGACATCACCGTACACCACCAACTTGCCCGACTTCATGATCTGACACAACTGATCCTGGGCGTTGCCGTGCACGTAGATTTCTACGTCATCTAACCCGGAGGCCAGATAATCGCCAGAAGAGCCGTAGACATCAATGCGCACATCGGCACCATTGGCCCCAAATCCGTTACCGATAAAGCGGTGTCCCCGCGCATGTGCGATAATAAACTTAAGAAAGCCATTTTTGTGCAGGTTGATGATAGCGCGGGCCGCAGAATCGCTACCCTCCGGGGGATAGCCGCGGGCATCAATCAGTGCAGTTTGTTCGGGGGAGGCGCACCTGGGGAGGGTTGAGGAGGCGGTCACGTAGGCGAATCCAGCTCCAGGGTTTTCGGCAATCAACTCAAAGACCCGCGTCAGCGCCTGGTCGTAGAGTGCCAGCAGCGAACTGCGCCGCAAATTTCCGGTCGGGTAGCGCCGATCCATCAACTGAGTCAATGTTTCGATGGCGGTTACCCGGTCGATTTGCGTAAGGGCGTTGAGATATGCCATCAGATCGTCATATGTCCAACCAGTTAACTGCTCAACAAACCATTCGAACACCCCATCATTTGGAAGTTCAACGTTTGAACGTTGTGAGGTTTGAACGTTCAAACCTTCATAGGCTGCTTTTGACGTATCGACGCTGACCTCCCGCCCAAATTTATCTGTGCAAACTAATTTGGCGCTCTCCCCATTGGGCGTGACAGTGAATAAAAATGCCCCGCCATCGGTGTGACTGCCGCCGCGCGCGTTCCAGTATTTGTCGGCGCGCGGCCAAAAGCGGGAGTCTTCGGCAGATAAGCTTTCCAGCGCAGCGTCGATGCCTTGCTTTTCGGATGCCGCAAAACCAATCGCTGGGCCATTCTCGGAAAGCTGCTGCAAAGCGAATACCTGCGGGCGCAACATGGATGTGTCAGTGATGCCGATTAAGCGATACGCCTCGGATGCGTTATCTTTGGGCGCCGCCTGGGCAATCAAGAAGAACCACGGGCCATCGGGCGAGCCGTGGATATGACTGGCCTGCAAGGCCCCATATACGCGCTGCTTGTCTTCGGGGAGTTGCGTGTAGTCACGCTCGGTTGTTGGAGCCAGTGCCTCGATGACATACTCCAGCGGATACTCATACGTGCGATGTAGCAGATCGAAAACCAACACCGAGACCTCGGTATCGGTCAGGAAGAGCGGGTAAATATTACGCTGCGCGAGATACTCGCTGACGGCGGAATAATTGGCGAAATCGCCGTTGTGGACAAGGGCCTCATTCATGCCGATGAAGGGATGTGCCCCGCCGGGATGCCAGACGCGGCCCTTGGTGGGGTAGCGGTGGTGTCCGATCCAGACATGCGCGTGGGTATCTTCGAGCTGGTAGTAGCGCACCACATCGTCGCCAT
>CALCSH010000021.1 GCA_937893815.1 uncultured Anaerolineae bacterium
CCCCGTGGTAGTTATCCACATTTAGGAGTTACTCACGACAGTTCCCAACAAACCATTTTTTCAATGAATGATGAAATCCTTGTAAATAGATAAGTTGGAGCTTCTTATGGAAATTGGCCTGGTACGCAAAATTGACATTGAAGAAGAAATGCAGCAATCCTATCTGGATTATGCGATGAGCGTAATTGTTTCCCGCGCGCTACCGGATGCGCGGGACGGCTTGAAGCCAGTTCATCGCCGCATTCTTTATGCTATGCACGATATGGGTATCCGCCCGGATACATCGTATAAAAAATCGGCGCGTATTGTCGGCGAAGTCTTGGGCAAATATCACCCTCACGGCGATATGGCTGTATATGATGCTATGGCGCGCATGGCGCAAGATTTTTCAATGCGCTATCTGCTCGTCGATGGGCAAGGCAACTTCGGCAGCATGGATGGCGATTCGCCGGCAGCCATGCGTTACACCGAAGCTCGAATGGCGCCATTGGCTGCGTATATGTTATCGGATATCGATAAGGCGACAGTTGATTTCTCAACCAACTTTGATGATACGCTCCAGGAGCCGCAAGTGCTGCCCGCAGCGTTACCCAATCTATTGGTCAATGGCGTCACCGGTATTGCTGTTGGCATGTCCACCAGTATTCCGCCGCACAATTTGGGGGAGGTGGTTGATGCACTCCGTTATATGCTCGAAAACTGGAAAGATCTGGACGATGTCAGTGTGAGTGATTTAATGCAATTCATCAAAGGGCCAGATTTTCCCACCGGTGGCATTATTGTCAATCAGACCGAACAAGGCGGGCTTCAAAAATCGTATGGAACGGGGCGTGGGCGCATTCGGGTGCAGGCTCGTGCCCATATTGAAGAAATGAGCCGTGGCCGCAACCGCATTGTGGTAACTGAAATACCCTATATGGTGAATAAAACCACCTTGTTGGAGCGGATCGCATCGCTGGCGCGCGCTGAGAAAATTGAAGGGATTTCCGATTTACGCGATGAATCCGATCGCCAGGGCGTGCGTGTGGTTATTGAATTATCCAAAACCGCACAGCCCGAAAAGGTATTGGAAGAGCTGTATAAATACAGCTCCATGCGTACCACCTTCAGCTTGATTATGTTGGCGCTGGTAGATGGCGAACCGAGAATGTTGAATTTAAAGCAGGCCTTGCGGGTATACCTGAATCATCGCCTGGAGATCATTCGCAGACGCAGTGAATACGAACTCGAGCGGGCGCGCAAGCGAGAACACATCCTTGAAGGGCTGATTATTGCGTTGACCAATCTCGACGATATTATTGATACCATTCGACGCTCCCGCAGTGTTGAAACTGCACGGGACAATCTGCGCAAACGTTTCAAATTGAGTGTTGAACAGGCGCAAGCGATTCTGGATATGCCGCTGCGTCGTCTGGCAGCGCTGGAGCGCACCAAGATTGAGCAAGAATATAAAGAAATCAAGCATTTTATCAAGGAGTTGGTATCGTTGCTCAAGTCACCGATCAAGATGCGCAATGTCATCTCGGATGAATTGCAAAAGGTCAAGGAAGATTTCGCAGATCAGCGCCGCACGCAAATCATCTCCTTCGAAGGTGATCAAGCCGATATTCCAGTTCGTCTGAGCAATCTGGCTCCCGATGCGATGGTTTGGGTATCGCTGACCGATGAGGGTAAAATTTCCCGCACCCAAAAGGATAACCGTCCGCGCATCAGCGGAACCACAGCCCCAGTTCAGCTTGTTCGGGTCAACACGCGTGATACGCTATATTTGGTCACCGAAGATGGTCAGGCCGCCTCGTTGCCAGTGATCTCCCTGCCGGAGACAGAAAAACCTGCCGATGGCGCGTTTTTCTTTAAAGTTTCATCACTCACCGAAAAAGATAGCCTGGCGGTGATCTTCGCTTTACCACCCAAAGATCAACTCGCCGAAGGCTGGTTTGTGGTATCTGTTTCGCAGCAGGGGATGGTGAAAAAAAGCGCCGCCGATGAAATACCCGGTCCGGCGGCGGCACCTTTTACACTGGTTCGCATTAACGATGGTGATGAGCTTGGCTGGTTGCGATTAAGTGATGGAAAGAGCGATATTTTCTTGGCGGCAGCGAGCGGCATGGCGATCCGCTTCTCCGAGGAAGATGTGCGCCCGATGGGGTTGGTGGCTGCGGGTGTGATGGGCATTAAACTGGAGGAGGGGGATACAATCATCGGGGCGGACTTATTCCCACAGCGCGGAGAACTATTCTTGCTGGCTTCCAATGGGCGCGCAAAACGCGTTTTGCCGGATGATTTCCCCACTCAGGGGCGCTATGGCAAGGGCGTAATTGCGTGGAAACTGCCCAAAGGTGTGCGCTTGTTAGGGTGTTCCGTGGGAACGAAAACCAAACCGCTGACATTACATTTGAAGAAATTTGCTGCCAAAATGATTAGTTTGGGAGATGCGCCAGTGCAAACCCGCGCCGCCACGCGTGGCAGTGTGATTTATGAAATTCGCTCAGGTGACGAGATTATAGCTGTTACCGTGCCCGAAGAATTGATTCGCCCCCTGAAGAAAGAATAAAGGGTCTCTGAGATTTCGCAAGGTAAAGCCCAGATTTGGGGGTGTGGCGGGTGT
>CALCSH010000022.1 GCA_937893815.1 uncultured Anaerolineae bacterium
TTTTGGTGAAATGGTCACCATGCCTGCTGAAATCGAAGAAGGTATGATGCTTTATTCTCCAGCGACACCCTTGCCATTATCGAAACCAGATCGGGAACATAAAGTGCTTTATTGCGTGGCTACTTTGCGATAGGGGGTTGAGCAAACTATGACCAATGAAAACCGTAATTTGGGGCAATTGGCTGTGCGTATTCGTCGGCATGTCATCGAAATGACTCGGCTTGGCAAATCATCGCATGTGGGTTCTTCTTTTTCGATAGTTGAATTGCTTAGCGTACTCTACAGCGGGGTTCTGAATGTGAGGCCCGACCAGCCGGATTGGGAGCAGCGCGACCGCTTGGTACTCAGCAAAGGTCATGCCTGCGCGGCCTTATACGCGGTTCTGGCGGAAAAAGGCTTCTTCCCGACGGACTGGCTACATACGTATTACCAGGATGATTCGCCCCTGGCGGGCCATGCCACCCACAGTGTGCCGGGGGTCGAAGTCTCTACCGGCTCGCTGGGGCATGGTGCTTCACTGGCAACCGGGATGGCCTTGGCGGGCAAACGCGATACGGCAGCCTGGCGGGTTTTTGCTTTATTGAGCGATGGCGAATGTGACGAAGGCGCTACCTGGGAAGCCGCACTGCTGGCGGCCCATCATGGCTTGGATAACATGGTAATTATCGTGGACTATAACAAAATCCAAGCGCTGGGCTATACCTCCGAAGTTCTGTCGCTTGATTCATTGGCGGGGAAATGGCGAGCCTTTGGTTGGGCAGTGCGGGAAATTGACGGGCATAATTTTGCGGAGATCGAGACCGCATTGGGAGCTGTGCCTTTCGAGAAGGGCCAGCCCAGTTGCATTGTGGCGCATACGATCAAAGGCAAGGGGGTCAGTTTTATGGAAGACCAACTGCTCTGGCACTACCGCTCGCCCCAGGGGGAAGAATATGAAGCCGCCTGTCGGGAACTGGACGGTGAACGGTGACATCCTTACTGATGTCATTGCGAGGGCGGTAGCCCGAAGCAATCTCCCCGCAAACCAGTAGCCTGCTTCGCAAAAAGACACTCGCGATGACACACCCCACACCAAACATGGAGTTACCGAAAAATGAGAACTGCCTTTATCCAGCAGCTTTATAACCTGGCAAAAGTAGACAGCCGGATTAATTTGATTGTCGGCGATTTGGGCTTTGGGGTCGTGACCGACTTCGCCCGTGATTTTCCAAATCAGTTTTTGAATGCCGGGGTTGCTGAACAGAATATGACCGGGGTGGCTGCCGGGATGGCTTTATCGGGCAAGATTGTGTTTACTTATTCGATTGCCAATTTCCCCACCTTGCGCTGTCTGGAGCAAATTCGTAACGATGTTTGTTACCACAAGGCCGATGTGAAAATTGTGTCGGTCGGCGGCGGCCTGGCTTATGGCGCTTTGGGGGCCACACATCACGCCACCGAGGATTTGGCGATCTTGCGGGCTTTGCCGAATTTGCTTGTCATCGCTCCCGGCGATCCGTTGGAAGCGCAGGCAGCTACTCGAGCCATTGCTGCCCACCCCGGGCCGTGTTATTTGCGCCTGGGGCGTTCCGGCGAAGCGACCGTGCATGATCCAGGTTTTGATTTTCAACTGGGGAAGGCGATTCAGGTGCGGGAAGGTTTTGATCTCACGATAGTTTCCACAGGTAGTATGCTGCAAAATGCGCTTGAAGCTGCTGAACAGCTTGGGCAAAAGGGGATTCAGGCGCGCGTCTTGAGTATGCATACGATCAAACCGTTAGATACCGAGGCCTTGTTCAAGGCAGCGACAGAAACCAGCGCTTTGGTTACGCTGGAAGAACACAGCCTCGTTGGTGGGTTGGGCGGCGCAGTGGCCGAAGCGTTGATGGATGCTGGCAAGGGGGCTGTGCGATTGAAGCGGATCGGCCTGCCGCCTGAATTTATATCTACTGTTGGCAGCCAACTACATTTATGGGGGCTTAATGGTCTTTCGGTAGAGGGGATAACGAAGACCATCGAACTGTCATTGCGAGCGGAATGAAATGAAGCGAAGCAATCTCCTCCTTGACATCTGTCATCGCGAGGAACGTAACGCAGTGAAGTGACGTGGCGATCTCCTCGATAATCAACAGATCGCTTCGCCGAGAAAGCAGCGGCTCGCGATGACAGCCCATAAGACATACTTCGTCTACATCCTCACCAACAAAAACCACACCGTCCTATACACCGGCATGACCAATAACCTGCACCGGCGCGTCCAGGAACACAAAGATGGTAGTGGTAGCAAATTCACCAGACGCTATAATGTCAATCATCTCGTTTACTTTGAACTAACGGATGACGTGAACGCTGCCATTGCCAGGGAGAAACAAATCAAAGCGGGTTCTCGTCAGAAGAAAATTGACCTTATCAACAGCATCAACCCTCAGTGGCAGGACTTGGCCGAAGAAATCTGATCTGTCATTGCGAAGCAGTTTTACCGCTGAAGCAATCTCCCCGCAAGCTGGCGGACTGTTTCGGGAAGAAGCTCCCTCGCAGTGACACCGTTTATGTCATAAACGAAAGGAAAACATCAAATGAAAAACCGATCTGTACCCTTCTTTAACTATTCCCACGTCTTTGTGTCTCAAGAAGAGCAATTTCTATCCATTGTGCAAGATGTTGGCCGCCGAGGGGCGTTTATTATGCAGAAAGATTTGCTCGATTTCGAGCGCAATCTGGCTGAATATACCGGTGCGCAATATACGTTGGGTGTTTCCAACGCCACCGATGGTTTGCATATCGCATTACGAGCAGCGGGAATCGCTCCTGGCGATGAAGTTATCTTTAGCTCCCATACCATGGCCGCGACAGCGGCAGCTATTCACTATGCAAGTGCGGTTCCAGTCCCTGCAGAGTGTGGGCCTGATCATTTGATTGATCCTAAATCAGTTGCATCGTTGGTAACATCCAAAACCAAAGCGATCATGCCCACCCAATTGAATGGTCGTACCTGTGATATGGATGCGTTGCAAGCGCTTGCAGACGAACATGATCTGTTGATCATCGAGGATGCGGCTCAAGCCTTAGGCTCGAAATTCAAGGGTAAAATGGCGGGAACATTTGGCCTGGCCAGCGCAATCAGTTTTTACCCCGCCAAGACATTGGGTTGTCTGGGTGATGGTGGCGCGGTATTGACCAATGATCCGCACATGTACGAAATGATGAAATTGTATCGAGATCACGGAAGAGACGAAGAAACCGGCGATGTCGTCATATGGGGGCTGAATACCCGTCTAGATAATTTGCAAGCGGCGATTTTGGACTACAAACTGGCTCAGTATGATGATGAAGTTAATCACCGTCGAGGGCTTGCTGCATCATATCAGGAAAGGTTGGGTGATGTAAAAGAACTTGTCTTACCACCGGCACCGGACAGTGATCCCAATCATTACGACATTTTTCAAAATTATGAAATCGAAGCCGAACGTCGGGATGAGTTGAAAGTCTATCTCAAAGAGCGTGGCATCGGCACCTTGATTCAATGGGGGGGCAAAGCTGTGCATCAGTTTGAGAAATTGGGCTTCGATGTCTCCTTGCCCTACACCGAGCGCATGTTCACTCGTTGTTTGATGCTGCCGATGAATCGTTCTTTATCGAATGATGATGTGGCCTATGTTTGCGCCGTGATTCGGGAATTTTATGGTTCTAACTGACGTCATTGCGTTTATCCCGAATGCAATGAGGGAACTCACAGTATAGTGTGGCAATCTCCTCATCTCCTTCATGTCATTGCGAATGTAGCGCAGCGGAGTGTGGCAATCCCAATCTATTGTGGGAGATTGCTTCATTATCATTCGCAATGACATCATCTGAGTGATTCTCGTTCAGCAAGAGGGTATTATGGTAAAACGACTATTTGACATTCTCATATCTTTATTCGGTTTGATCATCTCCAGCCCCATTACGATCCCAACCATGATCGCTATCTGGCTACAAGATTTCCATCATCCATTCTATATCGCCGCCCGGGTAGGGAAGGATGGTAAGCTCTTCAAGATGGTGAAGCTGCGCTCTATGGTTGTGGGGGCAGACAAAACCGGCGTCGATTCTACATCTTCGGCAGACTCACGGATAACAGCGGTTGGGCGTTTTGTGCGCAGATATAAATTAGATGAGCTGTCACAATTGTGGAATGTTCTAAAAGGCGACATGAGTCTGGTTGGCCCCCGTCCACAAGTGGCGCGTGATGCTGCTTTATATACAAAAGTAGAGCAAGGCTTGCTTCGTGTTAGGCCGGGTATTACAGATATTTCATCGATCGTCTTTGCAGATGAAGGCGAGATACTCAAAGATAGTCGCGATCCCGACCTGGATTATAATCAACTCATCCGCCCCTGGAAAAGCCGCCTGGGTCTGTTCTATATTGAAAAACAATCTTTTCTTCTAGATATTCAACTGATTTGGTGGACAGCTATGGCAGTTCTTTCCCGTTCGAGATCCCTGTCGGGCATTAATAAGATTTTGGTAAAATTGGATGCTGATAAACAAGTCATTGAAGTGGCAAAGCGAGAGAAAGTGCTTACACCTTTTCCTCCACCTGGGGCAGATGATATTATCAAGCAGCGATAGATTGATTTGAGTGTATCCCAGAATATGTAGTGGTCGACAGTATAGCGTACGCTTGTCATCGCGAGTGGCATTCATGAAGCGAAGTAAGCTCTCGTTCGACAGGGAAGGGGATGCTTCTGCGCGAATGCTGTCGAACCGTGATGTTAGTCTTGCCGTATTGCCCAATAGATTATTTAATGACATACCGGAGTGCATTTAGGATGCCTGAAGGTATGTTCCTTTGTATTAGACAAAAGCATGGGGAGATTTAAATGAGTGTCTTCGTAAAATTTCGTAACCGCCACTTCTTGATCCTGGACCTGCTTTTCCTGCTAGTGATCCCGGTCATCGCCTTGAGCCTGCGGGTCAACCTGCCCTGGGGACGAGAATACCTGCCTTCCCTGGCGGTATTCATCGGCCTGGCGTTGGCGATTAAGCTGCCGGTATTCCTGTATTTTCGCCTGTACAGCCGCTATTGGCCTTTTGCCAGTATCGATGCCTTGGTGACGATTTCTCTGGCCGTCACGGTCACCACAACTTTGATCGCCGGTTTGTATTTCACGATCAGCGGCCTGGGCTACCTGGTGGGGGACAGCCTGCCGCGCTCGCTGCCCTTTATTGATGGCCTGCTGACCCTGGTCGTCGTCGGCGGGACGCGCTTCAGCGTGCGCACGGCCCAATATTACCGCGGGCGCAATCAGCCGGATGCGGCTAGCAAGCGTGTGCTGATCGTTGGCGCTGGGGATGCCGGTCAGATCGTGGCGCGTGAAATCCTCACCAGCCGGCGGATCTCTTTGAATTTGATTGGCTTTGTGGATGATAGCCCCGACAAGATCAGCAGCACCATTCACGGTGCGCGTGTGCTGGGCCCGTTAGCGCGCATCCCGGATTTGGTGGACGAGTACAAAATCCAGCAAGTCATTATTGCCATGCCCACGGCCCCGGGCCAGATCATCCGGCAAGTGGTCAGTCTGTGTGAAACGGCTCGTGTGCCCGCCAAGATTTTGCCGGGCGTGTATGAATTGCTGGCCGGAGATGTCAACGTCAACCGGCTGCGGGAAGTGGAAATTGGCGACTTGCTGCGGCGCGACTCCGTTCAGGTGGATAGCGCCCAAGTGGCGCGGCTGCTGTCCGGAAAGCGCATCCTGGTCACTGGGGCCGGCGGCTCAATCGGCTCCGAGCTTTGCCGTCAGATTGTGGCTTGCAACCCCGCCCATTTGGTCGTGATTGGGCATGGCGAGAATAGCCTGTATAAGCTTGAAAGCCGCCTGGTCACGGGTGGTTTTGATCCCCGAAAACTGCAAGTGGTGGTGGCCGATGTGCGTCAAAAGCGCCGCCTGGCGCGTGTTTTTTCTACCTTCCGCCCGGAGATTGTTTTTCATGCCGCCGCCCATAAGCATGTGCCCATGATGGAAGATAACGTCGCCGATGCGGTCACCAACAATGTCTTGGGCACGGCCAATTTGGTGGGCTTGGCCAAAGACTATGGCGTTGAGCGCTTTGTGCTGGTTTCGACCGATAAAGCCGTTAACCCGGTCAATGTCATGGGCATGACCAAACGCGTGGCCGAGTTGATCGTGCAAATGGCGGCCACGGAAACTGAGCGCCCCTACGCTTCGGTGCGCTTTGGCAATGTGCTCGGCAGCCGCGGCAGTGTGGTGCCCTTGTTCGAGCGGCAAATCCATGCTGGCGGCCCCGTCACTGTCACGGACCCGGAGATGACCCGCTACTTCATGACCATCCCCGAGGCCGTGCAACTGGTCTTGCAAGCCTCGGCCCTGGGCACGAACGGCGAACTCTTCGTGCTGGATATGGGCGATCCGATCAAGATTGCTGATCTTGCCAGGGATATGATTGAACTCTCTGGCTTGAAAGTGGGGGATGATATTGAAATCGTCTACACCGGTTTGCGCCCCGGGGAGCGGTTGTACGAGAACCTGTTCGCCGACAGCGAGCACCCCGAGCGCACCGAACACGAAAAAATCTTTGTTCACCACAACGGCCTCCCTGCACTCTCGAAGAATTTCTCAGATCAACTCGAAAATCTCATCCAACTGGCCCTGGCTGGTCAAACTACTCCCACCCTGACCCTGCTGCGCCAGCTCGCCCTCGGCGAATAAACCCGCTGCCTCGGTCTCGATACTCCTCCGCTTCGCTGCGGAACTCGACCAGCGTCCGCTCCTCCAGCGTCGGTTGAGTGCGTAGGCGTGTTCTTCGCCGGAGCGTATCGCCTGTCCTGAGTAGGCGAAGCCGTATCGAAGGGAAACCAGCGGGCTTGCCTGAGCACTATTACTTCCGCCAACCCGCTCCCTCTGGTCTCGACGCCGTGCTGAGTGGGATAAATACCAGAAACTGAAGTATGATCCACGGCTCACACCGGTGGGCGATTTCCTGCGCCGCTACAGCATTGACGAACTGCCGCAGCTCTGGAATGTGATCAAGGGGGAGATGAGTCTGGTCGGCCCGCGCCCCTTCTTCCCTGAGCAGCGTGAGATGTACGCGGAAGGCTATTCCCACTACATCCGCGTCCTGCTCAATAGCACCAGACTCCCGCAAATGCGACAGC
>CALCSH010000023.1 GCA_937893815.1 uncultured Anaerolineae bacterium
TGTTTTGAACCCATTACCTTCCCCTTTATCCATATCAGTTAGCGGAAACTAAAGTTTATATGAATACTTCACTTCGTTTTCGCGCAATGATTTTTTCCAGTGTTTTGATAATTTCCTTGATTTTGAGTCCTGTATTGACAGTATTTGCCGTAACTGTACCGGCTGAGATCAATAAAAGTTTTTCTCCTATAGCGATCGTTTCGGGGGCAACCTCCAAGCTCAGGATAACCGTCTACAATTTGAACGGAAATGACCTCACAAGTGCAACCTGGACTGATGATTTGATTGGCGTTCAGCCGGGTCTTTCGATCGCGAACCCGCCCAATGTGACCCAAACTTGCGGAGGTACGGTGACTGATGGGGGAGGAGGATCATTAGATGCGGGTGATACTTCGATCATGCTGGCTAACGGAACGGTTCCTGCACAAGTTAGCGGCTTTCCCGGCGATTGTTATGTAGAGGTAGATGTGACCTCCACCACGCCTGGCAATCTGATCAATACTATTCCAGCTAACGAATTATCTTCTTTTACCTTTGATCCTGATGAAGTACCCTCAGTTACCCCTGTACCTATAACGAATACGACCCCGGCCAGTGCCACATTGAACGTGATAGGTGTTCAACCCCCTTCATTGAGCAAGAGCTTTGCGCCTAACACGGTTTTTGTCGGGGCGACCAGCACATTGACGGTCACTATTCGCAATAATGATACGAAAAATCCATTGACCGAAACCACCCTGACAGATACCCTTCCTACCAGCGGCAATGGTGATGTGGAACTGGCCAATCCGGTCAATGCCAGCCTTTCCGGGTGCGGATCAGGAACCCTTACGGATGGTAGTGGGGGCGCCTTAGATCCTGGCGATACATCTATAAGGCTGAACAACGGTACAATCGCAGCTAATTCCACCTGCGTTATTGCCGTTGATGTCACATCCTTGGTTCAAGGCGCATACACCAATACCATTCCCGCTGGTCCCGGCGGGCCCGGGTCCATTCAAACCCGCGAGGGGGTGACCAACGCCAGCCTGGCTAGCGCCCCTTTGAAAGTGCAGGCCTTTACCCTGACAAAAGCGTTTGCTCCCACATCAATTGCAGTTGGTGACACCAGTGTGGTGACCATCAGCATCCAAAACCATGCGGCCTTCGATTACACCGACGCAGCCTTGGATGACGTATTACCGGCCGGACTGGAGTTTGCTTCGGGTGGCGCGATACCTGCACCTGCAACAACCTGTGAAACCCTCCTAAACCCTGCTACAGTTACTATCGAAACTACGACAAATACGGACGATACGATTCGACTGACAGACGGTACCCTCCCGGCTGGCACAACATGTACCATTGCTGCTACTGTAAGTGCGCTCATGAATGCCACAGAAGGTATAAAAACGAATACTATCCCCGCTGGTGATTTATCCACTTTCCAAGGCGCCACCAACCACGCGCCAGCTTCGGCTAACCTGGATGTTCAGGGGCTTTCGATTGCCAAAGAATTTTTACCGACCACTTTTGCAGCAGGGGGAACCGGCACACTGACGATTACGATCAGCAACCCTTCTCAATCAACCCCATTTACCGGCGTGAGTGTGACTGATACTCTGCCTACCGGAGGCAATGGTGATATATATCTGGCGAACCCGGTCAACCCCACCCTCAACGGCTGCGGATCTGGAACCCTGGAAGACGCAGGCGGAGGTGTAGGTTCCTTGGGCCCAGGCGACAGGGATCTGGTATTGGTCAACGGAACAATTGCAGCAAATTCCGACTGCGTCATTACCGTTGATGTTAGCTCGATAAATCCAGATACATATACCAACACCATTCCGGCTGGAGCCGTCACGACCACCGAAGGTGGCACCAATCCCTCACCCGATCTCGAGGCTGATGTTACCGTCACCACGATCAGTGTTAATAAGACCTATAATCCGACCACGGTGGCATACCCCGCAACCAGCCTTTTGACGATCACAATCTTTAATCCGGTGACGGGGGGCGCGTTGACAGATATTGAACTGACTGACGTCCTGCCGGCTGAGCTGGAAATTGCGGCTGCCCCAGCCCCGGCCACGACCTGTGACGATTCCACTACCCCCATATTGACTGCAGTAGCCGGTACCCAGACTATTAGTTTGGACGATGGTTCACTCCCCGCCGCACCAGGCCCAGGGGCGGTAAGCTGCACTATCACGGTTCCAGTTATACCGCTGGTGGGCACATCTAGTGGCACTTACTCCAATACGATTGATCCAGGCGACGTGAGCACCTCCCAGGGTCCAGAAAATGGCAACAGCGTTACTGCAAACCTGACAGTCCAGGCTGTGGGCATCAGCAAAGCTTTCCAGTATGCTAATTTCCAGGCGGGTGGCACCAGTTGGCTCAGGATCACACTGATAAATCCTACCGGCGCAGATTACACTGTCGTGAGCGTGACCGACAACTTACCAGCTGGATTGGAAATTGCACCCCATGCTGGCGAAGCAATCCCGGGACCTTCTCCAGCCCCAAGCACCACTTGCACTGGCGGCACACTGGATGATGGAGCGTTAGGGGATGGGAATATTGACGCGGGCGATACTTCAGTCAGGTTGAACAACGGCACGATTGCAGCTTATTCCACCTGTGAAATTTTATTTTATATCACCGGCTCGGCACCTGGATCGTATACCAACACCATTCCTATCGACGCCCTCACAACAACCCAGGGCCCCAAAAATAAAACAGCAGCTTCCGCACCCGTTACTGTTTATACATTTGGGCAAGGAATACCTTCAGCGAAGAGCTTCAACCCTTCCACGATCAATATATTTGGAAATTCACGCTTGCGGCTGACCTTCACTGCGCCTGCTGATACTTCGTTATCTAACTTTGCCTTTACAGACACCCTGCCCGGGGCGGTGGTGATCAGTAATTCCACACCTGCCACAACCTCCAACTGCGGCGGATCCGTGAGTCTTACCGCCGTCACCGGAACCCAAACGATTTCTATGGCGAACGGCGACATTGCTGCGGGAGCCACCTGTACCGTAGATGTTTATGTGACCAGCGATACCGGTACCGGGCCAGGTATTGTGAACACGAATACCATCCAGCCAGCCGCCGTTACCAGTACTGAAGCCAGAACGATGCCCGGCGCTATCACCGATACGCTTACTGTGCAAACCCCGAGCACACTTGACGTCAGCAAAGCTTTTTACCCGGATGTAGTTCATCCCGATGGTCTTTCGACACTGACGATCACCCTGGAAAATGAAGGTACGGCGAATTTGATAGATGTGACAATCACTGATACTCTTCCTGGCACACTCACAAACGGCGTAATAGTTGCACCGACCCCTAATTTCAGCACCACGTGTGACGCCGGTGTGATAACAGCCGTTGCTGGAAGCCAGATGATTTCCATGGCGAACGGCACCATCCCAGCCCAGGTAGGAGGCGTTAATGGCATTTGCACCATCAACGTGGATGTTCAGGGTAAGTCTACCAACGGAGCAAGTCCTGCTGCTCACAATAACATCATCCCCCCCACGAATGTCGTAGCCACGATACAGGGTAGTCCTTCTACGATGAATGCCCAAGGTCCGGCCAGCGATATACTCACGGTCAAGAATCTGGACCTTGAGGTAGTGAAAGGCTTTATTCCCCAATTAGTTTACGGTGGCGCTGATTCTGAAATGAGTATTATTCTCAGGAACCCGAATACTGGAGCAGATTTAACGGGTATCAGCTTTACAGATAATATGCCACCAGGCATGATCCTGGTTAATCCCCCCAATTTCGACCCAACAGATTGCGGTCCTGATGCTGTTCTGACCGGGATACCTGGAACGAGTACCTTTTCTTTTAGTGATGGTTTTCTGGGCTCAGGAGATGAATGTACACTAACATTAGACGTAACGATGACAGTCAATGGGAATCTTACAAATACGATCCCTGCTTTGGCTGTCACATCATTCAATGGAGCCCGAAACCAAACTCCCACGTCCGCTACGCTTACCAATCTTGCTGGTGCAAGCATCAGTAAAAGCTTTGCCCCCAACCCGATTTCGGCTGGACTAAATAGTTATTCTATTTTGACAATTACCATTCGCACCACTGCTACAGTTAATATTAGTGGCATAGGATTGGTCGATACTCTCCCCACTGGTTTGCAGGTGGCTGGCGGATCTGCTCCTGCACCAACTAATGGTTGTGGTGGCACCCTTGCAGCTACACCTGGCGCTACTACAATTCAGCTTTCGGGGGGTGCGTTGCCGGTTGGTTTTAGCAATTGCCTTCTAACAATTCCTGTTACGGGAGCTAATCCCGGTATTTATACGAATACTATCCCGCCCGGTACCTTAGTAGATGATCAGGGTGTAACAAATATTCAGCCAGCCGAAGACGTACTAACATTAACCGGATACAGTTTAGGAAATCTGGTTTGGTTTGATACCGACAATAACGGACTGGTGGATGGGGGTGAGGTTGGTGTTGAGAATGTGCGCGTGGAATTATACCGAGATGATGGCACTTCGCCAGGCGTCTTCGATGCGAGCGATACCTATCTTGGTTTTGAAACCACTGATTCCAGCGGTCATTATCGCTTTGATGATTTGGGTAGTGACGACTATGTAGTCACCATTCCCGCAGATAACTTCCGCAATGTTGGGGGTGGTGATAATGTTGCCGGTGATCCGCTGGAGGGTTATTTAAGCAGTGGAACGACCATCGCTGCTAATGGAGCGGCCAGCGACAGTATTGGTTCTGATCCGGATAACGATATAGACAATGACGACAACGGAGTAACAAGTTTCACAGGTAATGCTGTCAACTACGTTTCAGCGCAGGCTGTCACTATTGGACCGGGTGGTTCTGAGCCGACTGGTGAAACTGATCCGACAACCAACCCCGAATCGGGCGAAGCTGTAGATAACCAGAGCAATCGCACTGTAGATTTTGGTTTCTATCGCCTGGAATTAGGCGATCAAATATTCCAGGATATCAATGAGGACGGTACCTTTGATGGTGGTGATGCACCACTGGCAGGGGCAATAGTGCAGTTATTTGCAAGCAACGGTACGACCGAGATCAATGTCGGGCCAGATGGAATTCTCGGAACAGCAGATGACGCAGCTGGCGGTATGACATCTGATGCGAGCGGCAATTACCTCTTTAGCGGCATGCCAGAGGGAAGCTATATTGTGAAGGTTTTACCCACGGGTTATCCCAGTACAATAGATACCTTTAATTCTGCTGACTCAGCGAATCCGAATACGAACGCGGACGAAAACGACAACGGAGTTGGAACAACGGCCGGTACAGTTTTCAGCAATATCGTCACTCTAAACCCTGGAAGCGCTGGAGCATTGTCTAACAACACCGTTACCAATGCCACTGGTTCAACCTACGATCCGACAGTTGATTTTGGTTATGTCACGGCCCTGGCAAAGCTAATAATCACCACAGATGCTGCACATACCACTGGTACCAATGTAGCGATTGGCGAGATCGTTACTTATGAAGTTGCCATGATCATTCCCATTAGTGGCATGAATACCGTTCAACTTGTGGACACTCCCCAAGCCGGGCTTGCCTTTGTCGATTGTGTTTCCATTTCCCTTCCCACCAATGTGACCAGCACTGAATTCAGTGACGGCACTTGCGATACGCTTGATGGCACAACACTAGGTGTTAGCAATCCGCTGATTGAAAACTCAGGTGGACAAATCACATTTAATTTTGGGGATATCACGAATACTTCAGGTTCAAATCAGGTTTTGAGAGTTCGCTACACATTGATTGTTTTAGATATACTTTCAAATCAGGATGGAGACAGTTTGACCAACGATGTAGCCTGGACCTGGGATGGCGGATCAAGAATTACAAACGCTCCCTTGGTAAACATTGTTGAGCCGGAATTAACGATTGGTAAGGATGCCTCGCCTACCACTGCTGCAATCGGAGATATTATTACCTTTACGATTGACCTCGCCCACTCTGCGCCCAGCTCAGCGGATGCCTTTGATGTGGTTGTAACGGATCAAATCCCCACAGGTTTGGCATATTTTGGAGGTAGCCTGGTTACATCAGGCACGGCCACTGTTTCATCGGAGGGATACAATCTTGCCACAAATACTATTGAGGTGGTTTGGGATATCTTTAGACTCACGGAGACCGCCCGTGTTACCTTCCAGGCGACCTATGTTGGGCCTGCTCCAGTCATCAACTCCACAAATGCAGAATGGACCAGTTTAGAGATTGACCCTGCACTTCCCGGCCCTCCATCTGTCCCAGCGCAATTATCACCCTACAATACCAATGCAACTGAACGATGGTATGATCCGGCAGCTCCAGCTGGTGTCAACGGGTATGGGGCCAACGATTCAGTAGCGATCAATTCATCCGCTGCGGAAACACTGCCTAAAACCGGGTTTGCCCCTGGAGAGGTAACAGAGTTGCCCGAGCAACCATTAAATAATATCTATACCTCTCTCGGTGATCTCTGGCTGGAAATCCCAAGCCTGGATCTGAATACATCCCTTACCGGAATTCCCCAGATTGGAACCAGTTGGGATATCCAGTGGTTATGGGATCAGGCAGGTTATCTAAAGGGCACATCCTATCCTGGCTTGCCTGGGAATACAGGTATTACCGCACATGTTTATCTCCCCAATGGGTTGCCAGGCCCCTTTGTCAATTTGCATACTCTCAAGTGGGGCGAGGAGGTTATTCTTCACGCCAACGGGCAACGATATATTTATCAGATTCGTGAAACTCGCAAAGTCTGGCCTAATGACCTTTCTGTCTTGAAGCATGAAGATTTCGATTGGATTACCTTGATCACATGTCAGGGATATAACGAGAAGGAAAATTCCTATGATTTCCGCACTGTCGTGCGGGCGGTATTGATTGACGTTCAACCTGAGTGATTTGGATTAATGAAATAATTTTATCGGGTTCGCCGCGTGAGAGTGTCGAAGATAAGGGGATAAGCTTTGCTCGTCATTGCCTGTACTGAGCCGCAGGCACACGTGCGAGGCGGTTTCATCGCCAAAGCAATCATTATCTGTGTAGAGAGAGATTGCACTCCTGCTCTTTTCACTGCAAGCCGTCTTCGCGTAGCATCTTCGTCGCTCGCGACGAACGGCGCCCCGCCGGGCTC
>CALCSH010000024.1 GCA_937893815.1 uncultured Anaerolineae bacterium
GCGGAAAACTCAAATCGTCGGGTGATCGCGGTGAGGTGGCAGTCGGCTCGCGGCTGATCGCGGGGAGGATTGCTGAATTTTATGAAAGGGCAATCCCGAGGCATGTACGCGGCAATCTCATCGATTTGGGGTGCGGGAAAATCCCCCTCTATCCGGTTTACGCGCTTTGCTGCGACGAGGCAATCTGCACGGATTGGCAAATCAACCCGCAAAACTACCATCATTTGGATTTCGTCTGCAATTTAGCAGATTCACTTCCACTGAACGACAGCACCTTCGATACCGTCATCCTTGCCGATGTATTGGAGCATCTTCCGCATCCAGAAAGCCTGTGGCGCGAAATGGGACATCTTCTCGCCCCTGGGGGAAAATTATTGCTGACAGTGCCATTTAGTTATGGAATCCACGAGGCCCCGCACGATTACTATCGCTTCACGGAGTTCGCATTGAGGCGCTATGCCGAAATGGCAGGATTCAGCCTCCTAGAATTGGAGCCACTTGGGGGTTCGCCCGAAGTTCTGGCCGATTTTCTCGGCAAGCATCTCAGCAAAATCCCCCTCATCGGTTCGCGCCTGGCCATCTTGATGCAATCCATCACCCAGTGTAGTACCAGTTTCGGGCTGGGGAAAAAATTATCCCACCACACCAGCCACGCCTTCCCGTTGGGATATTCGTTGGTCGCACAAAAAATCTGAGACCGTTATTCTAATAGCCACTGCTTTGCTGCTGACGTTCAAAACACAGCATGATATCAGATACACCAAATTACTATCGCAACTTCCTCGTTTTTCTATTCTCGAGGTGACTCTTTGGGAACTGCCGGGAGAAATTCCACATGTAGAGGTATATGCTATACTTGGCGCATGAGTGTTTTCATCGCAGTTGATTTAGGTGGCACCCGCATGAGAGCTGCCGCGTTCGGGGGAGAAAGCCTTACCCCTATTCTGGTTGAACGAATTTCATCGCAAGGTTCCGACACGCCTCCTCAAGAGCGTCTGGCACAATTGATCTTACGGGTTTGCCCACCAGGCGAACAAATTGCTGCCGTCGGTGTGGCTGCGCCCGGCCCGATTGATCCGCAAAAAGGCATCATCCTGACTGCGCCTAATATTCCGGGTTTGGTGAATTTTCCGCTAGCCGAGAGCCTGCAGCAGCAAATTGGCGCACCCGTCTATCTTGAAAATGATGCCAACCTGGCCGCGATGGGCGAGTGGAAAGCCGGCGCCGGACAAGGGCACAATCATTTGATATATCTCACTGTGAGTACTGGCATTGGCGGGGGTATCATCAGCAACGGGAATATCTTGCACGGTGTTCATGGATTTGCCACGGAAATGGGGCATACCACAGTGTTGCCCGATGGGCCGTTATGTGGCTGTGGACATCGCGGTCATCTGGAGGCGCTATCCTCGGGGCCAGCGATTGCTCGCTGGGTCAACGACGAAATCGCGCACGGCGTTAATTCATCGCTGGCCCAAACAAGTGAGATTTCCGCAAAAACCGTTGCCGATGCAGCACTCCAGGGTGATGCACTGGCCCTGGCTGCCTACAACCGCGCTGGACATTATTTGGGGCAAGCGGTTGCTGATTTTTTGCATATCTTCAACCCCAGCATTGTCATTTTCGGAGGCGGGGTCTCCCGCAGTGGTGAGCTTCTCCTCGCTCCAATGCGCGCTTCGCTACAAGAACACATTCTCTCTCCTCAATATATTGAAAATCTCACCATTACAACCGCCGCGTTGGGCGACGATGCCGGTATGATTGGCGCATTGTTGCTGGCACGGCAAACTACCCAAATATGACGATAACCCAAAAACACTGGCAAATCCCGCCCCGCATCACACCCGAAGCCGATGCAGAACTGCATGGCTATCCGCAAATTCTGCGGCAGATCCTTTTCAACCGTGGTTATTCCACCCACGAGCAAGCGCGCAACTTTCTTGAGGCAAGCTCCGGTTTTGATACCGATCCGTTCAATTTGCCCGATATGCGCGCCGCGGTCGAGCGTATTTTGTATGCGATCCATCATGGGCAAAAAATTGCTATCTACGGAGATTATGATGTCGATGGCGTCACCGCTACGGCGTTGCTGGTGCAGGTTTTGAACTCGCTGCATGTGGATGTCATTGGATATATTCCCCATCGATTCAATGAAGGTTACGGAATAAACACCGCCGCGCTGGATCAACTCAAGGAGCAGGGAGTGGATTTAGTGATTACGGTCGATTGTGGGATTCGCTCACTCGAAGAGGCGCTGCACGCGCAAGCACTGGGGCTGGATCTGATCATCAGCGATCACCATACCCCCGGGGATGAACTGCCCGCAGCCCTAGCCGTGATTGATCCCAAACGCTCCGACAGTCAATACCCCGAGATTAATCTTGCCGGAGTCGGGGTTGCCTATAAATTAGCCAGCGCCATCGCCAGCCAAATCGATTTTCCGGTCAATGCTCCGATCGGCGACTACCTGGATTTCGTCGCCCTGGGGACTGTCGCAGACCTGGTTCCGCTGGTGGGCGAAAACCGCACGCTCGTTCGTGCGGGACTTAAATTGATGCGTCACCCACGGCGACAGGGATTGCTCTCGCTAATGGGCGTTTCGGGTATCCAGCCTGAGAAGATTACCGCCACGGATATCGGCTTTGGCCTCGGCCCGCGGCTTAATGCCGCAGGACGTTTGGATACCGCCCTCGATGCGCTTACCCTGCTCACAACGCAAGATTTGCTCAAAGCCGGTGAAATAGCGCAGCAACTCGAAATTCAGAACCGCAAGCGGCAGAGTATCACCCGCGATATTCAGGCGCAAGCTGAAGCATTAGCCCTGGCTGAGGATCCAGAGGCGTTGCTACTCTTTGCCGCACATCCGGATTTCAACGCCGGGGTAGTTGGGCTGGCAGCCTCACGGCTCACCGAGCAATATTATCGCCCGGCGGTTGTTGGGCAAATCGATGACGAGTATACGCGGGCTTCGTGCCGGAGTATCACCGAATTTCATATCACCGAAGCACTAGATCAATGTGCCGATTTGTTGGAGAAATACGGCGGCCACGCCGCGGCAGCAGGATTCACCGTCCATAACAGAAACCTGCCCGAGCTGATCGAGCGCCTGAAATCATTGGCCAAGGAAGAGCTTTCCGGGCAAGATTTACACCCCACACTGCATGCCGACGCAGAATTGCCTCTATCCGCGCTTAAACCTGAATTGCTGGAATATCTCGATTGGCTGCAACCCACCGGGTACGGCAATCCGCAAGCCGCATTTGTGAGCCGCGGGCTGAAAGTAACCCAAAGCCGCACGGTGGGCAGCGATCAAAGCCACCTGAAGCTGACGGTCACAGACGGTCAACTCACATTTGACGCGATTGCCTTCCGTTTGGGCGAATGGCACAGCCATATGCCACCACGCATCGACATACTGTATCGATTTGAAATCAATGAATTTCGGGGGAAAAAAACCTTACAACTCAATGTGAAGGATATTCGATCCACACAATAGAAAAAAGTCGGGCAGGTGCTTCGCACCTGCCCGACTTTTTTCTAATCCACAAAGCGGTATTTGAGCA
>CALCSH010000025.1 GCA_937893815.1 uncultured Anaerolineae bacterium
GGGGCACAGGTCCCCCCAAGTTGGTCGCTGGATTTCACGCTGGCGCTGACTTTCATAGCTTTGGTGGTTCCTGCGTTGGAAGACCGCGCCAGCGTGCTGTCGGCAGTGGCGGCGGGCATCACGGCGCTGCTGGCTATCAGCTTGCCTTATAAACTTGGTTTGCTGGTGGCAGCTTTGGCCGGAATTATCATCGGCTTGTGGAGTGAACAGCGATGAATTCCCCCTGGTTGGTGATGATCACCGTAGGTATTCTGACTTTTGCTACGCGGCTTTCCTTCATTGTGCTACTAGAACGCTGGCAAACTCCACCCATGCTGCGGCGTGCCTTGCGCTTTGTGCCGGTAGCCGTGCTGACGGCAATTATCGCCCCTGAACTGGCGATGCCCGCCGGTCATTTGGACATTTCGTTTGGTAATCTGCGTCTGTTGGCCGGGATTGTGGCAATTCTTGTGGCCTGGAAGACGCGCAACATTGTTTGGACGATTGTCGCCGGAATGGCAGCGCTGTTTGTATTGCAGTTGTGGTTTGGCGGTCTATAGTTTGCGTTCTACCAGCGCCAGCAAATTGCCATCCGGATCGTGGAAGAATGCCATCCATTCTTCTTCGCCCGCGGGGCCGAATAAACCGTCATCATCGCGGTGGATTTTGTGCGGCTCGCTAACAAAAACGATGCCTTTTTCTTGCAGTGATTGGCAGGCGGCATGGATTTCATCGACACGCATATATAGTGTGGCTTGCGGGGCGTTTTCCTCGAAAAGCAGCCGCACGCCATCCATATCAATAAAAGCCAGCCCAGAGGGATCAAATTTGGCAATCAGGCGCAGGCCAAGCGTATCACGATAGAACTGGATCGAACGCTCCAGGTTGCTACTGTGAACTGCGATTTGGTGTAGGGATAGTATTTTTATAGCCATTAATCAGACCTTTCTGTTTTTTGATAATTTCTACTTTGACATTGTCAAGCTACTCACGCTAACACCCCCTTTTCTCGATATTTGTACATCAGGAAAGTAGGCCATTATTGTTAATGGTCAGTATGCAGCCGTCCTGAGCGAACGTGCCAGGTAGTTGCGGCTTGAACAAATTCAGGAGCAAAAAGATCAAGATCGGTTGTTGTAAGCAGCGCTTGTTTAATCTCTGTCAGGTGGGCAATCAAATCTGCACGACGCAGGGCATCAAGTTCGGCCAATACCTCATCGAGTAGCAGCACGGGCCAGAAGCCGGTTTTGGTTTTCATCCAGTTAATCTCAGCAATTTTTAGTGATAGCAAAGCCGTACGAATTTGCCCGCGCGAGCCATAAATCCCCAAATCAATGCCGTTGGCGAGAAATTGGATATCATCGCGGTGCGGACCAAGTGTGGTTTGGCCGCGGGCAATTTCAGCGCGCTGCGCTGCTTTGAGTGCTTCGTGAAACCCGGTGGCGATCTCTTCTTGGGAGAATTTGCTGCGATCGATGGGGGTATCGAACTGGAGCGCCAATTGATTTTTTGGCTCGCGGTGCGGATCATAAGCCGGGCGATACGCCAGCCGCAACCGCTCTGCGCCGCGTGTTAGTTCACTGTGAATAATGGCGGCCTGCTCCTCGAGTTCCGCGATAGCCTGGATGCGCGACCGAATAATATAAGCCCCAGTTTGAATGATCTGCTCATCCCAATAGCTGAGTTGTTCCGGGTCACCGCCGCGTTCGTGGAGTGTTCTAAGTAGTGCGTTACGCTGCCCCAGCGCTTTGTTATACGCCGAAAGCGAGGCCGTGTAATGTGGATTGGTCTGCGAAATCGCCAAATCCAGGTAGCGCCGCCGCTCGGTTGGCGCGCCATCGATGATGCTCATCATTCGGGGCAGAAAGAGCACGGCGTTGAAATGTCCTACTAACCCGCTGATTTTTTTCTTTGCACCATCCAGTAGAACTTCGCGACGCAGACGCGAGCCGTTGAATTTCTGCGCTTCTTGAATAAGACGCACTTCCAGTCGATGATTTTTCTCACCGCGGCGATATTCCGCCACAATACGCCCTACAACCAGGTTTTCTTGCGGTGCTAAAAAGCTGATCAACTCGCGGTGCTGCCCAGCCTGAAACGATGTGAAGGTCGCCAGATAATAAATTGCTTCCAGTAAACTGGTTTTGCCCTGGGCATTATCACCCACCACCACCAGCGTACCCTGTGGCACAGGCGTATCCAGGCGCATGAAATTGCGAAAGTTAGACAGGGAAAGATGAGTTAGATACATGAATGTGGAAACCAGCCTAAAAAGAAACCTGCCAGGTTTCTACATATTCGTTGGCTGAAATACTGCAAAGGGAATGAAATACCCCGTTGATCTGGACTCCGGAAAACCTGGCAGGTCTTAAAATATCTACTCGATTTCAGGTAATTCGTGTTCCCAAACGCTGAGTGCGTGGTCAGTGAATAGAATACCGTTAAGGTGGTCAGTTTCGTGCTGGAAGATACGCGCCAGCCAGCCTTGGGCTTCAATTCGCTGGGGTTCTCCATGCCGGTCGAGGCCCTCTACTGTGGCATCGATGGGGCGCATCACTTCGCCAAGTATCCCTGGAATTGAGAGACAACCCTCCACGCCGGTATCCATCTCGCGGGATGTATACACAATTTTGGGATTGATGATGGCGTAGACTTCTTTGGGGGCTTCGTCATCGTCTTCGTCGCCAAATTCGGCAACGAATAATCTCAACGGCACGTTCACCTGCGGTGCGGCCAACCCAACTCCGGGGGCGTCCCGCATCGTGTCTATCATATTGTCGATGAGTGTTTGCAATGTGTCGTCAAAGTGAGTGATTTTTTTAGCTTTGCCCCTCAGCATGGGGTTAGGATCGATCACAATATCTAGGAGTGCCATAATAATATTTGCATCTTTCTGACTCGCTGGCGAGTGGTTTCTGTTTGTGATGTGGATACTGCAATTTTACCCGATCTAAAAGAAATCGGGCTCGTGGTCGCTGGAATGACTTCCCCCGGTTTGTTCGTGATAAATCTCGAGCCAGGTTGCCATGCGGTTATTCTCGCGTTCGGCCTCTCTCTTTTTACCTTCGTATTCAAGAGTTTCTTGGTAGTCGAATATATCCTGATGTACTCTGGCAGGGTTGTGAACATCATAGAACAATAATGTAATATCTCCAACATTAATTTTTACGGTTCCGATATCGAGAATGATATTTAATAGGGTTGGCCGTTCGTGCTCTACGCTCAAAACATTCACCAGAGGCGCTGATTGAACTGATTCTTTACCCAACGGTTTTTTTTCACGATCTATGATTTTATCTTTGGTGAGACGATAAATATCATTGTCCCAATCTGTGTAAACGTAGATCCACCATACAGCACAAAATCCTACTAGGATTAATCCTGTTATAAAAACTTGTTCTGCAGGCACTTTATTTTTTACCAGCAATAGAATTGATATTATCAGGATAGTTGGCACAATAATAGTAGGCCAAATTAATTTTTTAAATAATACAAACCAATGTTTATGGTAGGTAATAATATCGCCATCTACTTCACGAGTTGAAAAAGGGCCAGGTCGCCGCGAATTTTTATCTAGAGATGTTTGAGAATTGTTTGTTTGATTTTGGGTACGTTCTTTATCTTTTTCAGTATCATAGTTAAGTCTTTGGCGAATCGTGCGAGCGATTTCATCGAGTTTGGCTTGCTGATTTTTTCTGCGAACACGTTTGATTAAACGCTCGATGAGTTCATTCATTTGCGAGGGATTATCAACATTGGTCATCTCTACGCGTCCAGTGTACGTGCGAACGGTAACATTGCCAAAATTAAATGTGCGCCCCCAGAAATTTGTGTCTACTTTTACGGATTGAATAGCTGATAAAGGGGCTTCTCGGCGACTATCACTTTTTAGAAGTACTTGTTCTAACCATACCACTCGCTGATTAGTAACTATAAAATAGTCATTGCGCCAATCAGCAAATTTCCATATCCCCAAAGGAATAGGGAATACTAACAATAAACCTCCTGTCAGATAAACAAGGATGGTGTTGATAATATTACTTTCGATTTGTTTGCTCATGAGAAATAGGGCGAACAATACAAGTGCAATCAAAAAAGGGGCAATAATATCTCTTGCTAACAAAAACACATGTCGTCGACTAATCAAGTAGATTACCTCACCTTCTGATAACCAGTCAAAACGTAGGCGCATAGCGCGACGGTGAGTATGTTTAATTGCCTCTAAATGTAGTTTGACTTTGGGGCATGTTCGTACCAACCAATTAAAGTCTTCTTCATCAAGATATAAGAGGGTTGTTTCCTCAGTAGCCATTGCGGAAGCAGTTCGAGGGTGTCTAAACAATAGACCGTATTCGCCTAGGTGATCTCCATTTTCAAATAACCCAATATCTACGCGTTTACTACCTCGTGTATACCATACCCGAATATGCCCACTTACGATAATATAGAAATTATCTGCGACATCATTTTGCTTGAACAGGATTTCATCTTGGGCTATCTTACGCTCAATCAGACGATCCGCGATATCTGAAATCTCATCATGGCATAATTCTCCAAAAATGGGAGTGTGACTTAAAAACTCAATTCTCTCATTGATTTCCGGCAACATAATTCCATTTTAGCACAGCAAGCAAAAATATTTGATGATACAATCAGCGCGACATACGAAAAATTAGGATATATGCAAGCGTGATGAGCGAAGTAAGCATAACTTTCAACGAATTGCACAAATCCTAAAAAATAGGAGCAAGACTCATGCCCATTCATTTTGGCACCGACGGCTGGCGAGCTGTCATCTCGGATACATTCACCTTCCACAATCTGCGCCTGGTGACGCAGGCAATTGCCGATGCGATCAACTCCGGCGACTGGCAGACGCTCAATCCATCGGGGCGCAGTATCGACCCGCATAAATTTGTGGTCGGTTTTGATACTCGTTTTCTCTCTGATCGTTACGCCGCCGATGTGGCGCGTGTGCTGGCGGCCAATGGCTATACGGTTTTTCTGGCACAATCTGATGCGCCTACCCCGGCGATTTCATACGCGGTACGACATTTGGGCGCCGCTGCCGGGGCTGTGATTACAGCATCGCATAATGCGCCGCGCTATAACGGTATCAAGCTCAAAGCCGCTTATGGCGGATCGGCGCAGCCCGAACAGTCGCGTCGGGTGGAAGTTTACCTGAACGATAACGAAGAACGCGGCCGCGGCCCGAGCATGATGGATTGGGATCAGGCGCGCAAGTTAGGGTTGATCGAACGTTTCAATCCGATACCTGCCTACTACGATCATCTGCGCACATTAATTGACTTTGACAAAATAGCTGATAGACCGCCTCGCATCGTCGTCGATTCGATGCATGGCTCCGGGCGCGAGGTGATAAAAGGCATTCTCAAAGGCACGGGTTGTGAAGTCCATGAAATCCGCGGCGAAATGAATCCCGGTTTTGGGGGGACACACCCAGAACCGATTAGCCGCAATCTGGGCGCGCTCGCCGGAGCGATCGGCACGGGCTTGGGAGATCTGGGTCTGGCCACTGACGGCGACGGCGACCGGATTGGTGCGATGGACGGACGTGGTAATTTTGTCGATCCGCATAAAATCATGGCGCTGGCATTGCGTTATTTAGTCGAAGAGCGTGGCTGGAGCGGACCGGTTGTGCGCACAGTCTCTACCACGCGCATGATCGACCGCCTTGCCGAGCGCTATAATCTACCTGTCTACGAGACACCGGTGGGGTTCAACCATATTGCCGATTATATGCTCAAAGAAGATGTGCTCATCGGCGGTGAAGAATCCGGTGGTATCTCGTTCAAAGGACATATTCCCGAAGGGGATGGCGTTCTGATGGGCCTGCTGCTCGTTGAAATGGTGGCGGCTTCCCGCACGCCGCTAGACGAATTGGTCGCTGACTTAATCGCCGATGTTGGCCCAGCTTTTTATGAACGCAAAGACATGCGCCTAAATCACCCGGTTGCCAAAGCCAAGCTGGTGGCACGCTTGGTGGATGAAGCCCCCACTGAAATCGGCGGCGAGAGTGTGCAAGATATAGTATCCACGGATGGGATTAAATACATCATGGCCGATGATTCCTGGCTGCTGATTCGCCCTTCGGGGACAGAACCGGTTTTGCGTGTCTATGCAGAAGGTCGCAGCGAAAAAATGGTTTCAGAACTTTTGAAATATGGCGGCCAGGTTGCCGCCAGTGCTACGTAAACTACCCAAGATAACGGCTTGCCCCGAACCCTTCCCGATGTTGGGGAGGGTTCGGGGTATAAAACAAAAAAGCCCCCTTCAACCGAAGGGGGCTTTTAATTTAAATAGTTGTTACTACTGCGCCGTACGCAACCTTCTGGCAAAAATAATCACCAAAACCAGCGCAGCAGCCAGCGATAACATCCCCGGAATTCCAACATCATCTGCGAAACCTGTGGAGGGAAGTTGTGTCGCCGCGGGGGTGACAGTCATTAAATTTGACGCCTGTTGAGTGAAGAGCGCCGCCATCGTTGCCGTGAGATGATCCTCACGCGATTGAGCCAGTCCCGCGGCGGGCGTATCAGTAATTGCCATCACCGGGGTTGGGCTGGATGTTGCCGTAACGGGCAAGGGTGTCTGGGTAGCGGTGGGAGTCGCGGTCCACGATTGGGCTTCCGCGGTCATATTTGCCGCCAGGGCTACCTGAGTGTTTTGAGCATTAATTTGGGCAATCTGGGTGCTTTCTGCCGTCCGGCGCCGGGGCACAATCACCATCGCATAAACAGCCATCAGCACCAGTGACAGGATGAGGAACGCGCCCAATACACCAGCAACCAGTAAAAAGGTACGATTGCTCGATTCTTCGGGTGGAGTTGCCTCGTCCCCTTCCATTTCCAAATCATCAAAGTCGAAATCATCCATCATAGTCATTGTTCGTTCTCCTCAGGTTGCCCTTTTTATATCACTTTTTCCAGATTTGCCAAAGGAACTTTGACTTGTTCGTCATCGGCCAGAGTAATATAAGCGCCCAGGGCGCGAATTCCGCTTGGAAATTTCAACGGCTCTTGCGACAAAGTCGTGATGCTGCCGGTTTTACCGATATAAGGTGCTTTAATAATGCGCACTTTTTGTCCGGGCGAAAAATCTTCAACCGCAAGCGACATATCGTGCAAATCGTTGCCCGCATCCAGGGGGATGACAATTTCGGGCCGAATACCTTTGTAATGGTTTACCGACTCCGCATTGAGCGCTATCTCTCGCCCATTGTTGGTTACCAGTACATTATAGCCTATTGCATTCAAAGGATGAAAGCCAAATCCCTCTAAAACCAGAACGGGGAATTGAGCTTTTTGGGCGTGGGGAATCATTGCGGTATGCATGCTAACAAAAATCAGCCCGCGCAAGGGAATTTCCGCGGCTTTTTGTAACACTTGCGGGTCATCACAATATCCACCCAGAACAATCGCACCGCGCAAGCTTACATCCAACATATCCCTGGTGAGATGACTATCTGGCGAATCGAGTTTGGTTTGCATCAATCCAAATTCAGCGCGCCCGTTGCCCCATACGCCTTGTACCAATGCGCCAGTAGTTTCGATGACGGCGCCGCGGTCGGGAATTAGATCGGTGATGGTGCCTGGTATACCGGCGTGGAGTTCGTACGGTGGCGTATTCACTTCCATGAGCACTTGCCCATCCCCGGCGACGACGATCCGCCCCGAGCGTGGTGCGCGGACTACCCGTTGGGTGATTCCGGCTGGCCCGGCGATGAGATCGTCTTTGGTGACAAATTCGCCAGCCGCTCGTTGGATTAAGTCATCTGCTTTTTCCAGGGAGACATGCAAACTACGGGCAATATCCAGCAAAATGTGCTCAGGTTCAAGTTGAGCTTCAGCAATTACATCCCGCGCCTCCACTTTTTGCCCCTGGCGCACAATAATATTGCCAGGGAAGGGCAGTTCGCGGTGACGGCGAATCTTGGTCAGGGGGGTGATGTGAACAACAGGTGCAAGCATGGTTACTCTACTAGGTGCAAATTTTATACCAGCTAATTGCCAAGCGTCCAGAGCCAGCGTTGCATAGCTTCGCGGCGGCGATCCAGGTCTGTGGGCAGTTGGATTGGCCGCCCGCGGGCGTCAATCACAATGCCGAGAGTGCCACCAACCACGTTGACGCGTCCTCCGCGACCGGGGCCGCCCATGCCCACGTCGAAGCGGTGCAGCGGCTGCAGGTGCAGTTGCGCATTCTGTCCCTGGGGCAGCGGGATGACCTCGATGCTGCCGAACTTGATTTCATGTTTGGTTTCTGTGCCATTTTCAAATGTAGCGCGTACGCGTAAGATGGGCGTGCCCTTGCGAGCGATGCCGACCGGAGCGATAACCGTGCCCAGGTTTAGGAAGGCATGCGATTCGAGCACCTGGACCGCCAACAGCGAGTTTGCCTCTGCCGCTGCGCCTAGAGAAGCGAGAAGGTCATTTTGGTCGATAACTATCGTTGTCACGCCTGCAGGTTGCAAGCCATCAAGCAGCATCAGCAAGCTCTGACCAGGTGTGGGGGCGTGGCTGATAACGCTGCCCGAGGCCAGAATGGGTTCTACCCACGGCAAAATATTTTGCCCGGCGCTTTTGAAGGCCGGTGGCAACGTCGACATCGTTTTTTGGGTTGTCAGGCGCAGCATTTGACGCGCTACGGCTTGTTCGATGAAAAGTTCTTCGCGCGTGGCAGGCAGGCTGGCCGGGTAAATCGATTTGTTGTAGAGGTAGTTGCGCACATCATCGTTGGCTATATCTTCGGGTAGCCAACGAGAAATTTGCTCGATAGGCATATAATTCAATATCTGATGGATAGCATCGCCCAGCCCAAGTTGAGGAAAAACTCTCAGTGTGAGTTCCCCTTTGAGTGCAGCCGCTACGGTGACAGCAGAAGCCCCAATATCAATCCCCAGCACACCCTTCTTGGGGTCGTAAATATGGCTCAAAAAACGGATAATGCGCCCGAATGCGGTTGATGAGGGCAATATCCGACCCTCCGCCCACTGATCAAAATCCATCACCCCGTACATCTCTTGGGAGCGGATGGTTTTAAAAATCTTGGTGAGTTGCGCTTGCGCTGGTGTGAGCTGCTCGACAGGAATGGATGGACGAATATTGGGCGCCATATGCAGATCGGTGATTGGCGCAATAGCGCTTTCCACCGCTTCTTGGATGGCGCTGTTGCCCGCGTATAAAACCTGCGGGCGTTGACTGCGCGGCAGCAGGTAGCAGGCCAGCCCAACAGCTTCAAGCAATTTATGTACCGATTGCTCCGCACCACCATCAATACCCCCGGCGACGATAATCAGATCAGGGCGAGCGCGTAAAATAGCATCAATACGTTCGTCTTGTTTGCGCCGATCGTTAATGCTGATGGTCTCGGTCACAGTAGCGTAGGTAGTAGATGCCAAATTTCGTGCGCTTTCCAGCGAGACATTTTCCAACAGCCCCACAGCAACCACGCGGATATTGGCGCCCGCAGAGAGAGTAACGACGAGTTTATCCAGGCCGGTGCCATCGGGTTGGCTTGGAATCAACAGACCGCCATCCGAACCGAGCAGGAGCCGGCCGGTGATTTCCTGCAGACGGTAGATTGCGCGGTTGACGCCTTCACGCACATCGCTGAAGGGAGGTGATGCCGTAGTAGGCGCGGTGCCAGCTGCCATAAAACGATAGCGTGAGCCAACCACATCAAATAAAGCCGCTCGCGTCGTAACAGAGCCAATATCAATCGCCAAAATGGAGTCGGTAACAACAATTGAAGACATCATGCGGGGAAGATTAGTATTTTGATAAACTGCCACAAATACATAAAACGCTCGATCAACGCCGTTATGGCGGCGATATACACACCGGCAAATAAGGCACCAAAGGTGATCGCGATAAATGTTTTACCGCTCCAGCGCAACGCCCGGGTGAGGAGGCTGGCAGATTGATTTTGGGTTTCGTTTTTACGCGTGCTGAATTGAAAGTAGAGCAATGTACTCAGGGTTCCGACCAAAATCACCAGGGCATTAATAAAAGTTTGGTTTTCAAACACGCTCATCGAAGCAACGGTCTGCGGGAATATGGTACCGAAAGTGGCACCACCAATTGCAACTGCGGCACCAATGCCCACCAAGATTGCGACCGCTGGGTTGCCCAACGGGCTCAGGCGTGGCGATATTTTCATCAACAGTAATACGCTGGGCACCAGGAAACTCACCGCCAGAAAGATCTCGCCCCGATTGCCATCCAGAAAGGGAAAAATCAGATGCGGCAAAATGATATTGTAGAGCGTCACAATTGTCGTGTAGCCCGCTGCTGTGCCGACAAAAATATGCGTCGCCAGACGGAAAAGAAAATTATCACCGATGATAAAACTTAACACGAAAATCGTGAGCGTAAATCCCAGTAACGCGCCGCTCAGGTCGGCCAAACTCATGGTTGCGATATTCATGTGGCCTCTCCAGGGGTTTTCTTGCGGGTGAAATGTGACATCAGGTTGGCCGCGACCCCGATTAGCAGTACGATTACGGCGGCCATCAGTGCGTAGTTGAGCGTATCCCAATAGACGCGCGCCAGATTGGGTTTGCCGATCACCTGCTCGTAGGCAGCCCCACCGTTCAGGCCACTGATCAGACCGCTGAGCTGGGCGTTAGGCCCACTGGCATAGGGATGTAGAATTGGCTCGGCTTGTGCGCTCACAACTGCTATCAATGGGGTATCTTGCAGGTATGGTTGCACTTGCTCTAGCCATGTACGAGCGGTATCCGGGTTGTCTGTAATGAGCAGCACCAGCTTGTAATCGGCCAGCGACTGAATCCCACTTAATGCCGGTGTTTGCCAGGCTTCCATGCCATCGAAAGAGAGCGGAGTGATTCGACTGGGCATTTGAACAAAGCCCAATAGGCCGGAAGCTCCGCCGGGGATATAACCTAAATTGGTGTACTGAATTCCGCTGGTATAGCCGTGTTCGCTTTGAATGGTGTGAATGAAATATTCTGCCAGTGCTGGCCCGGTGGGGGATGTAGACACAAGACTCAGGTATGCGCCTTTGAGCATCAAATGATCGATAACGGCAGCCGAGGCGGCATTCATTTCGCCGGATGTGCCGGGTTCGAAGTCGAAGGAAACCAGCACCGGATCTGTCGGGGCAAGTGCTTCGATCAAATCTGCCAGATGCAGCATTTCGGCTGGAATAGCTACGCCAGAAGGCGGGGGCACCGTTTGGCTTTCGCTCATCACACCCAATGCGACCACAAAAATCAATAGCAGAGCGCTTACCCAGCGCAATAAGTTTTGAGTAGAAATATGGATCGGCTCGCGAGTAAATTTTGGTGTGCCCTCGTTGTTGAGTAAATCTGTAAAAATACGCACATGTTCTTGTTGCGCCGGAGTGATTTCCAGCTTTGATGTGAATGTTGGCGCTTTTTTCAGCCGGGCAATTTCTGGCTCGGCCATCAGAACCCCGCTCAACCCGGCCAGCGGTCCGGTTTGCTCGATGGGGCCGTGCTCTGTGGGGTGGTGCGCGGCGCTAGATTCCACCGGACGCATGGCTTGCAGCCAATCGGGTAAATCTGCCGGAGCTGCCAAATCGTCGGCGGGCGGTTCATCCGCGTCGTAACTATCGCTAAAAGCGTCGCTCAACGCGTCCAGGGCAAAAAGATCATTATCCGCGTTGCTCAACTCAGATTCCAGGGTGGGCGCTTCAAGTTCGAAGGATTCGGCAGATGTTCCCGCTCCGAGCGTTTCCAGCCAATCGGGTTCGAACTCGTCGCTGGGGGTTAAATCGGCTCCAATTCCGACGGCGGATTTTGAATCGGATTCAAAATCTGTAGGCCATTCTGGCATCAACGGGCTGGTATCGGGGAGAATGGTGGACAGTGCGGCGGCATGGTCGGGGTCATCCTGGCCCGACATCCAATCTGGTAGCCCGTCGTCGAATTTCTCGGCGGCGAATTCTTTGGACATCCAGTCGGGTAGGCCGTCACCAGCGGGTGCTGGCTGGCTTTCATCGGGGATGGATGCCGATTCGGGTTGATCGTTGTCGGCGCTGAACATCCAATCGGGCAGGGCTTCCCCATCGCTCTCCAGCGCGGGGCTGGCGGATTCGACTGCCGGGGCAGCATGGGTCAACCAATCGGGGAGTTCGGGATCAGGCTCTGGGCTGGCGGCGGGTATCTCCGGTGTGGATTCTGCCTCTGGGGCGTTGTTGCTGTCGAAGTTCAGCATCCAGTCGGGAAGTTCTTCGGATTCCGCTGCGGGAGGTGCTGCGGCTTGATTGCCGCTATCAAGCTTGGAGAGCCAATCGAGCATAGCGTCTTCGGCAGCAGGGTCAGGTTCTGGCGCGGCAGGCGGCTCTTTGGCTTCGGGAACGCTCATCCATTCGGGTAATTTGCCATCAAAGATCGAAGATTCATCTTCGGATTCGTCGGCGTCGTCTTCATCGTCGAAGCCGCGCATACGTCCAAGCCAGTCATCACCGGAATCATCAAAGGGAGCGGCATCTTCATCGTCAGGCGAATCCGCTTCCGGGCGGAGTCCGGCAAGCCAGTCTTCGGGTTCGGCATCCGCTGTGGAGGAAGGTTGATCTTCGAATTCGGATTTCATCCAATCGGGCAATCCGCTGTCCCCTCGATCAGCATCATCTCCGGAAACAAAGAATGGCGTCAGGCGCGCCTGACAGTATTGACATTTTTCAAGCTGATCGGGGTTGTTTTTGCCGCACATTGGGCAGCGAATTTCGCTCATGAGCTACCCTCCGTAGGGCCGGTCACTGCCGGTGAGAATGCGAATGCCAGTGGCAATGGTGCCTAAAGCCACGCCGAGTAAAATGCCGCGTGCGCCAGCCAACGCAGGGACGCGTAAAATCCAATCACGGAATTCGGCGAGTAATGGCGCCTGAGCGGCAATTTGTGGAGCCGCGCCGATCAGTAGCAGCAAAACGACCCCCACGAACACAATTGAAAATAAATTCAGGCGACGCGAAAGCAGCCGCGCGGCGGCGTAGGTAAGGCTAATGGCCAATACCGCCATCAGGCTGGTTTCGATGGGCAATTGGATATAGTTGAAGATCCAGCGAATGCGCTGGAAGTTGAGTTCCTGGTGGAGATGGGTTTGTAAGATATCGTAGATGCCTACGCCGAGTGTGACGATCAGCGAGACAAGCAACACAAAGCTGTATCCGCCGCCCTCATTTTTACGGATTTTGTGCAAATGCACCCCGACCAGGTTAAAGACACCCACGATCAGCGCCACGGAGGCCCAAATGATAGCGCCTTGTAAAAAATAATTGCGCAAAAAGCCCAAGCTGGTGGTCTCCCCCCTGGCATTGGTGCCGAAAATATAGCCCAATAGAACAACAAATCCCACACTGATAGCGATGGCTGTGGAAACTGGAGATTTAAATTTGAAATTAAATTTCATGGGGCCAGCCCCCCGAGCAGATTGGTGACAAGTTGATCCAGGCCAAGAAATTTGAGGGCCGCCCCAGCAATGATGATAACCACAAGCAGCCAGCGAATCACGTCTTGGGCGCGCAGGCTGGCGATGTGCATTGGTCCCGCCTGGGTATAGGCTCCGCTGGCGTAAAGTTCTTCTCCGATGAGTGGTTCCTGGGCTGTGGCAAATAGAATTGCCTGGGCGGGTAGGTTATCGGTCCCAGCCAGGGTCAGATCGTTGTTGCGTTCGGCGGCATCGCTAATCAGGGCGACTTCACTGCCAAAATGTCCGAGAAGAATATGGGCGTTGGTTTTTTCGTTTTCGACGGTGGCAAGGGTTCCGACGGCGTATGAGAAAGGAGTCATTCCGGCGAGTTCGCCGCTAGTTGGCTGGTATTGCTCACTGATGCCGATATCGCGGTAGGTGGCGCGCAGAGTATCGCGCGACAGAATGGCGAGTGACGCGTCGCCGCTGGTGGCAATGGGTGGGTTATCGCCTGAGGAGGCCGAGCGGGCAATGCTTTCCAGAACGCTTAATCCCACAAAGGCGGCAGCACTTTCTGGCCCGGAGAGTTTGCCGCGCCCAATGCTAATATGCAGCCGCGAACCGGCTTCTACGGCCAGCCCGATGGCGCGGCTCAATTTTTGAAACGCGGAAATGGGGCGCAAATGGGTTTCGGAATTCTCACGATGCGTGATTGTGAAGATGAGAATCAGTCCGAAAAAAGCGAGAATAAAAGCCAATCCTATAAGACCGGTAAAGGCCACGGGGCGTTACCTCCATATTACTGCGGATTCAGGATGGTTTCGAGCGGTTTCGCAAATAAGCGCTGAATTCCCGCACTGATTCCGGGTCTTCGAGCATACCGGCGAGGGCGGTGCTGTGCTCCAGGGGGAAAAATTGTTTGATAGCAGGTTGGCCGAGATAAACAAGTTGTGCGCCTAGAAAATTTAGTGGCCCGGTCGCTTCTAAAAGGGTCGCGACCAAGTTGTCTAGCCCCCAGCGTTGGAGGGCCTCCGCCCAAGTTTGCCAGAAATTCTGGTTGCTATTCACGGGCTAAGTATAGCATAAATCCAAAAAGGGATGCAGCGCGGGCAAGCCGCCAGCATCCCTTTTTCATTCAATTTCGAGCGAGAAGTTATTCGCTAAACGGGTCGTATGTGGGGTTGGTTCCAGCCCATAGGCAACTGGCGCGCCCGTCGAGGTTGCAGACTATGCCCTCGCTGCACCGATGAGCCACAATGCGCGGCGGTTGATCGGGCAGCCAGTCGGCCGGGTAAATGACTTCCGCTTCCAGCCCAACTTCTTTGCCGACATGGTGGCAATAACTGATCTTCTCCACTTCCCAGGTTTTTACCGACATGGCATGACCTCCAATAAAATTTTCGTTTTTTTTTACAGGCCTACATGCATAACTGACGGTTCCAGTATGCCAGAACCCTTTTTAGTATACCAGTGTCAGGCATCCTTGTGCAGATATGACAATATTCTGGATGAACTTTGTCGGAATCGCTGATTCATAAGCCCCCAGGGAGTTCGCTAATCACCTGGGTGAAATAATTGACGCAGGCTCGATATTTGCATATTCAAAGAATCAGGTCAAAAATCCCTGGGATCTTTGCCGCTAGTTTCTGGGCTTATTTTCCAACCCCGATGGTAAAATCCAGAGCATGAAACGTTGGCAATTTTGGATTGGCGTGCTGATCAGCATTTTCTTTTTGTATTTTGCCCTGCGCGGACTGCAACTTGGTGATATGTGGCAAACCCTGGCCGGGGCGAACTATATTTGGCTAATTCCCGGCGTGGCGGTGTATTTTATCGGCGTTTGGGTGCGCGCCTGGCGTTGGCATTATTTACTGCGCCCTATCAAAGCTGTGCCCACCCGCACCATGTTTCCCATCGTAGCGATAGGCTATATGGGCAATAATATCTACCCGGCGCGCGCTGGAGAGCTATTGAGGGCTGTAGTACTCAAACGGCGCGAGGCCGTGCCCGTATCGGCTTCGTTGGCGACGATTATCGTCGAGCGCGTCTTCGATGGCGTGGTGATGCTGGCCTTCGTATTTTTGAATCTACCGGAACTGGCGCGCCTGACCGCCGATTCTGGCTTTGTGGGGGATATTCAGACTCTCGCCCTGTGGGGGGCGGCGGCTTTCCTGGGGGTATTACTTGCCTTCTTGCTGGCGGCCATGTTCCCGACCATCACCGAGAAGGTGACGCGTTGGGTAGTGGATCATCTTGTTCCTCAGCGATTCCGCGAGAAAATATTGGATATTGCCCTGCGTTTCCTCGGCGGCCTGGAGTCGCTGCGCTCGCCGCGCGAAGCGCTGATGGTATTTCTTACCTCATTGGTCATCTGGCTTTTAGAGACCGGTAAATACTGGTTCGTGATGCATGCCTTCAACTTCCAGGTCAGTTTCTTCGCCCTGATGTTGATGAATGGCATCGTCAACCTGGCGACCACCATCCCCTCCGCTCCGGGCTATGTAGGCACGTTTGATGCCCCCGGGATTGCTGTGCTCAAAGCTTTCAGCGTGCCGGGCGCCATCGCCGCAGGCTATACCCTGGTGTTGCACGCAGCGCTGTGGCTACCCATCACTTTATTGGGCGGCTACTATCTGGCGCGCGAAGGCATCAAATGGAGCGATGATCTAACATTGGAGTAGATGATGTTGATAAATACCAGAAACTTTTCACCACGAAGGATACGAAGAACCACAAAGAAAGACTTTGTGAATCTTCGTGCCCTTCGTGGTTTATTCGTTTTTACTGTCTTTTTGTTGGTGGGTTGTACTGCGCCCCCGGTGGCAACATCTTCGCCCACCGCGGCGAAAAGTGAATCAACACCAACAGAAACCGTGCAGGTTGTAGTTCCACCCATGGCGCAATTTTCGCAAATCTTAGCCGGTGTAGATGGCAATAACAACTACGACTTCATTGAATTGAGTAACCCAGGCAGCGACGCCCCCTTCGATCTACGTGGCATGTCGCTGTGGTATCAACTCGCCGATGGCGGTGAAGCCGAACTGGTTTATCAATGGGATGAGCATGCTCTGATTCCGCCAGGCGGATTCTATCTTTTAGGACGCGCCGTCGAAGATTATGGCCTGCCCGTGGAGGCTTTTATTGAAACGCCACTGGTACCCCAACGCGGCGGACTGCAATTGCGCGCCGCTGATAATACTGTGCTGGATTCGTTGGTGTGGGGAAATGGCCCGCAAACTGATTTTGGCGTTGTTTCCGTCCAGGCGATGTCTAATGGAGTCGCTTTGGTGCGCAACCGGGGTGCATTCGTCCTCAATTCGGCACTTGCGCCGCGCAACACAACTTTGTTCGGCGATCTCCAAATTGCACTGGAAGCTCCAGCGACGGTCAACCCTGGCGAAGAATTTATCTATTCTCTCACCCTACGCAATGTTGGCGCAGTTCCGGCCAGCGGCCTGACCGCTCAAATTCCCATCGCCAATGATTTCGAAATTATTGCACTGGCTCCCGATATGCAGCTTGTCGATCAGGCGGCTTTCTTTGGTCTGGATGCGCTTGGCGAGACGCACCAGATCATCTTGCTGCCCATCGATACTCTCGCCGCCGGTGAGACGCGCTCCTCTGAAATTAGGCTCAAAGCGCCTTGGACTTATCTCACGATGACCGCGGCCAATATCACCCTGGCTGATGCCAGTGGCGCATGGCTGGCGCAGGCTGGCACGCAGCGAACCGCTGTGGCCGGGGGCGCAATTCCAATCGGCACGGCGCGGGGAATGGCGAATCAGGAAATTATTGTTGAAGGCATTGCCACGATGTATTCCGGCGGCTACTATGCTGGCAGCGGCAACACCAAATTCTATATCGAAGATGAAACCGGTGGCTTGCAGGTTTGGGTGGATGATGGCGAAACCGATGTGCATGTGGCGTTGGGGGACCGCGTGCGCGTGCGTGGCATGTTGCTGGTCTATCGAAACGCCATGGAATTGGCACCAACATCCGCGGGCGTAGAAGTTATCGAAAAAGGTACGGATGCCGCATCCTGGCCCGCTTTGACAGTTAGCGTCGAGGACGCCGCCAATGATGCGCAGCATCTCGCTGGAAGGCTGATTCAGACCGAGGGAACAGTTGCCCGCATCGAGGAGTTCAGCTACAGCTATGAGATCGACCTGGTAGACGAGTCCGGAAATCTGGCGAGCATCTATGTTGATAAACTCACCGAAATCAACATGGAAGCCATCCAGAGCGGTGAAACCTACCGCGTCACCGGCGTGGTTGAAGTCACTGATGATACCCCACGGATTTACCCGCGCATCCAGAGCGATTTGGCGAAGGTCTATCCGCCGGTTCTGGAGGTTGTGATCAATGCCCCGGCGGCGGTAAAGGCTGGCGAAGAATTCAGCGTAACTCTGACCATCACCAACTACACACCCGACATGCTGACCGATGTCGCCGTGACGGCCCCCTTGCCCGCATACGATTTTCGAGTGCTGGCGATTGCTGACGGGGGCGTAGAAGAGAACAAAACGATCACCTGGACGATTCCGCAGTTGGCCGCGGAAGGCGGCGCAGTCCGTGTTTCGTATCAGGCGCTGCTGGTGACCCGTCAGGCTTCGATTCAGTTGAAGCCCGCCCAGGCCAGCGCCGAGGGGGTGGAGCCTGCCGAGAGCCTGGCGCTGGATGTTTTCATTGGCGATCAGGTGCCAGTATGGGCCATTCAAGGGGTGGGTGAGCGCTCGCCGTATGTTGGCGAAAGCGTGACCACGACTGGCGTTGTCACCGGTATTTTCCCCGCGCTGGATGGCTTCTGGATTCAGTCCAAAGAAACCGACTATGATTCCCGGACTTCGGATGGTCTGTTTGTGTGCCGCGGGGCGCTGGCTGACGATCTGCGGCCCGGCGATTGGGTGCAGGTCAGTGGCGTGGTGCGTGAGGCCTACCAGCAAACCTGCCTGGAAATCGCTGCTGCACAGGATGTTGTCACGCTCAGTTCAGCCCATACGCTACCCGTGGCCGAAGAATTGAATCCACCCGCCGAGATAGAAGCGTCACTGGCGTATTACGAGAGTCTGGAAGGTATGTTCGTGCAGATCACGCAAGCGGCCTTCGTTGTCGCCCCCAGCAATCGCTATGGTGAATATACCCTCGTGCGCGCCGATCAGGGTGTAACGCGCTTGTGGCAAGGCCAGGAGAACGGCAACGCAATTGTCGTAGATGACGGCAGTAATATCGCCCACGATGACCGCTCCACGATGGCCTATGTCGTCAACAGCGGCGATCAAGTTACCAATCTCATTGGGCCGCTGGCATTCACTTATGGACAGTACAAAATTGAGCCGGTGGCGAAGCCTGCCGTGCTGGCCGTGCAAGCTGATTTGCCCAGCCTGCCTGCCCTGGCAACTGACGAATTCAGCCTGATGACCTGGAATGTCGAGAATCTCTTCGATTTCACCGACCCGCATCCCTCCAGCCCGCCCATGCCGTCAATTGACGAATATCGCATTCAGATCGCCAAAGTAGCCAACACCATCGTGGCTGCTGGAGCGCCGATCATCGTGGGTTTGCAAGAAGTCGAGAATATCGGCATTTTGGAAGATATTGTTGCCCAGGAAGCGCTGGCCGGGTACGACTATCAGGCGGTGTTGATCGAGGGTACCGATAGCCGTTATATCGATGTTGGCTATCTGGTGCGCGGCGATCAGGCCCAAATTCTGCGCCAGGAGCAGTATCCCGCCCCGGATGGCCTCACCAGCCGCCCGCCGTTGCTGGTAGCGGTGGAAATTGTCACATCGCAGGGTGCACAGACGTTATTCCTATTGAACAATCATTTTACTTCGATGAGCGGTGGCGAAGCGGCCACCGAGCCGCGTCGCAATGCACAAGCGGCCTGGAATGTGAGTGTGATGCAAGAACTTCTGGCGGATGAGAGTGGTCTGTTGGCCGTGATGGGCGACTTGAACTCGTATTATGATTCGCTCCCGATTGAAACTTTGCGGCAGGCCGGGTTGGTGCATGTTTTCGAGGCAATTCCCGCCGAGGCGCGCTATACTTATATCTATCAGGGGCAATCCCAGGTGCTCGATCATATTCTGGTGACGCCCCCATTGATGGCGCTGCTGCGTCGGGTGGATGTACTCCACGTCAATGCCGACTACGCCCTGCCCGCCGCGGAGGACACCTCCCCGTTGCATAAATCGGATCATGATCCGGTGGTAGCGGTGTTTGCGGTGGCGCCTTAGAACCAAAACCTGACAGGTCTCACAGACCTGTCAGGTTTCGATGAGGAAAACCCTATGAATATAGCCATCATCGGAGCCGGAATTGCGGGTATGTCTGCCGCCTATGATCTGGTGCGCGCCGGGCATGCGGTGACCATCTATGAGGCCAGCGAGCAGGTGGGCGGTTTGGCCTCGGGATTCAAAGAACCTCACTGGGACTGGTCGGTGGAGAAGTTTTACCATCACTGGTTCGCCTCCGATACCCACATGTTGGGTCTGATCGAAGAACTTGGACGGAGCGAAAAAGTGCTCTTTCCGCGCCCGTATACCGTGCTGCTGCACAATGGAAAATGGTACCCCTTCGATTCGATTACTCAGGCGCTGCTTTTCCCCGGGTTGGGCTGGGGGCTGGATAAAATTCGCTTTGGGCTGGTGGGCGTCTATCTGCGCCTGACAAAGAACTGGCGCAGCCTCGAGAAAGTCACCGCCCACGCCTGGATGCAGAAATGGGCCGGGAAGCGCGTGTACGAGAAGATGTGGGAACCGCTGTTGATTGGTAAATTTGGCCCGCATTACAAGGATGTACCGATGTCCTGGTTTTGGGCGCGGTTGCATGCGCGCACCACGCGCCTGGGCACCTACCAGGGCGGATTCCAGGCTTTTTGTGATGACTTCGCTGAAATTCTGCGCGGACTGGGAGTGGAATTTCAGATGAATACGCCGATTGGGCAGATTCGTCAAAGTGATGAAAGGCTGATTTGTCAGTTTGACGGACGACCGACGACGGACGACCGGGCAACATACGACAAAGTGCTTTCCACCACCTCCCCGGCTTTGATGACAAAGCTGGCCCCCGATTTGCCCGACGAGTACCTGCGCGGCTTGTTAAATCTAAAATCGATGGGGGCGGTAGTGCTGACGCTTGCGTTGAAGCATCAACTTTCGGAAGACGGTTTTTACTGGTTTAGCGTGCCCAAGGATGCCGGGTACCCCTTCCTGGCGTTGGTAGAGCACACGAATTATGTTTCGGCGGAGAATTTTGGCGGCGACCACATTGTCTACTGCGGGGATTATCTCGAAACCGATCACCCCTATTTCGAGTTTAGCCAGGATCAACTTTTAGAGCAGTATCTGCCTGCTTTGCGGCGATTCAACCCCAACTTCCAGCCCGATTGGGTCATCAAAAGCTGGCTGCACCGCACCCGGTATGCCCAGCCCGTGCCTGAGATCAACCACTCCCGCAATATTCCTGAGATCAAGACGCCGATTCCCGGGCTGTATTTTGCCAGCATGAGCCAGGTTTATCCCTGGGACCGCGGTACCAACTTCGCCGTGGAAATTGGCCGTCGGGCGGCAGGTCTGATGATGGACTAAAAATTTCCATCCACAATTTTCACCGCGGAGAACATGGTGAATCGCTGTATAATCACTCGAAATCCGTGTGTCTGGATTCTGCAGTGGTTGGTGTATAATCGTGTCGCTTTTCTGGAGACCCGACATGGCAAAAAAACGAAGCAAATCTCGCAAAAAATCCGCTCAGAGTGCAGCGGCACTGCGTCTTAATGGCTTAAGAGCTTTTCAGGGTGGTGATTACGAACAGGCTATCCAAACCTGGGAACGGATACCCGAATCTCAGCAGCCAATACCGGCCCTGGCGGAAACTTATTTCCGGCGAGGGCTGGAGCGCTTCTATGGTTCCGTTTCTCAGCCTCAAGATGCTTTGAAAGATTTTCAAAAAGCCGCCGAAATCCAACCCGAAGATCCGTGCTATGCCTTTCACCTGGGATTGGCCTCTCATCATCTGAGCGACATCCCGCAGGCCATTCAGTCGTACCGGCTGACGCGCCGGACTGCCGGGCCTTATGCAAAGCGTGCTGCCTACCCGCTGGCTCTGGCGCTGCTCCAACAGGGGCAAGACCCAAGCGTTGATGCGGTGTGGGCTGAATTGGGCGCCGATGAGCGAGTTATGCTGCAAGAGGCGGGCGTTTTTCGCCGCCGCCCGTACCAACTGGCTCCTGAAACGCCACAGCTATGGCGTGCATTGGCTGCCCTAGATGCAGGCGACCTCCTGGCCGCGCAAACAGGCCTGGAGGAATGCCCGGCAGCCACAGAAACCGAACAGGGTATTTTGCATTATTATCGCGGCGTGCTATCGGCTCAACTGGAAGAATGGGAATCTGCCCGCCGTGAATGGCTGGCCGCTTATTCCTCTGGGCTTCGCGGCCAGCCATTGAAGCATAATCTGGCAGAGATATTTCACCGGGCGGCAGAAGACGCACTCCTGAACGGTGATTCTCAGATTGCACTGGCTGCCGCGCAAGAGGCAGGTCGGCATAAATCAGAGGACAACGCGCTGAACGGGTTGTTGGCTCAAATTTACCAGCATTTGGGCTACCAGGCTGCCCTGGCCAGCCGATGGGAGCAGGCTCAAAACCACTGGCAAACGGCGGTTGAACTGGATAGCAGCAGTTTTCGATTGGCATATAATCTGGCGTTGGTTTACGAGCGCAGAGAAAACTATCTGTCAGCCGGTGAAACCTGGCGCGAGGCTTTACGTCGCCGCCCGCGCCGCGCCGACCATCCCGATGCCATTTCCGATGAGCAGGTGGCCCGCCTGTGGCAGCGCACCGCCGAGGCGTACCGCCAAGCAGGTCAGTTGGATGAGGCCACCCGGGTTTATCAGCAAGCTATCAAGTGGTCGCCCGAAAACCTCGATGTGCGCCTGAACATGGCTGAGAGTTTGTTATTCGATGGCCGGATTCAGGCTGCCCAAAACGAATTAGAGCGTATCCTCGAGCGGAATCCAGACCATGTCCCCACGTTGATCCGCCTGGGCGAGGTACTTTTTCGCAATCAGAATTGGTGGGTTAAAGCCGGTGCGCGGCGTCATTGGGAACACGCTCTGAAATTGCAACCGGCAAACCCACAGGTGCGCCAGGCTCTGGCGGAGTGGTACCTCGATCAGGCTGAAATTGATTATTCCTGGGATCGTTTCAAAGAAGCGATTGAAAACTACCAAAAATCACTGGAATATCAGCCCCATGATGCTTATCTATTAGCCTGTATTGCCAACTGTTTGATTCATTTGGGCGATCTGGAACAGGCGGGCGACTATGCCAACCAGGCCTTTGAACACGCCGGTAGCAATCTGGATATTCCCAACGAACTTCTGAGTGGATGGATCGCCGTAGACAACCCGGAGCAAGCCTGGGAGACGATGAAACGATTCGAAGCGCAGAATAGCTCAATCCCCGGGGCCTTCTACCTCTCTCAGGCCGCCAAATGGTTGGATGAAGACGATTTGGAGAATGCGACTTCCTGGCTGGAGCGCGCTGTTTCCCAAGCGGCCCCCGATGAAACGATCCTGTACCTGATTGGCGCGCGACTGATTGACTATGACGATGACCTGGCCCGCCAATATCTGGAACAAGCCATTGCTGCCCAACAAGTTCCCGGAAAGGCTCACCTGGCGTTGGCTCGTCTGGAAGCAGACCTTAGAAATGTCAGAGAGAGTAAGAAGCATCTTAACGAGGCCGAGCGCATCGCCCGTACTACGAAAGACCGTGATCTGGCCGAGAAGGTGGAAATCGCTCGCATGATGTCTGGCGGCCCACAGGTTTTGATGCAACGGCTGATGGAGATGGGTTCCCCCGAGTTATTTGAGAGTTTCCTGAATTATTTTGACGACGAATTTGCCCCGGATGAATTCTATGATGATTGATTCACTTTCCCAAATTCCCGATCCCGGCCAGGAGCGAAAACAGTCGGCACATGAACGCCAACCAGACCTGACCAGTAGCGATCCGTATACCGTTTTGGGCTTGCCGAGCCGCGCCCCGGCCCGCGAAATTAAGCGCAAATACTTCGAATTGGTGCGCCAATACCCCCCCGAAACACATGCCGATGAATTCAAACTGGTAAGAGCGGCCTATGAAAAACTGCAAACTGAAGAGGCCAAAGCCGAAACTGATCTATTCTTATTTCAACCCCCGCCCCCCTGGGAGCCTCGCAAGCGCGCCTCAAAATTTGATCTGGCGTTTGATCCGCAAGACATTTGGCTGCTACTGCAAAGCCACGCCGATCTGGGGGCCGTCGATTTCACAGCCGATTATCGTCAGGTGAAGATATGAGCAATCATCGCCAGGTCTGGGAAACCCTGAGCCATCTTCTCAATCGGCTGGAAGGTGATGTAAGTGGCCCGAACGATACGACGCCAGCGCCAGAATCAGGGGATGGGCTGGTCAATTTAGAAAAAGAAGTTCGCAAACTTGGAAAAACCCAATTCAAGGCAAATGCTCTGGTTGAGGATCAATCTGCTCATCTCGAAAAAATAGTAGCCAGTACACAGTCGGCCCAGGAACAAAACACCCGCCTGCTGGAGATGTTGGCAGAAAATCACACCGCAGCAGCCCAGAAAGACCTGCTCGAAGCCTTGCTGCCAGCCCTGGATGGATTGGACAACGCCATCTCGAGCGGGCAGCATTACCTGGCAAAACGCGATCTGGCAGCCCGCAGCGCGACGATTTCCCCGGCGCAAGCTGTGCTGGTTTCCCCTGCCGATCGTGCGATCTTGGCCGGATGGTTGGATGGCTTACGTCTGGTACGCGAACGCCTGCTGGCAATTCTCGAAGCCGGCGGGGTAACGCCCATCCCGTCAGTGGGTTTGCCATTTGACCCGTACCAACATGTTGTCGTCGGTAAAACGCCCCAGGTTGCCTCTGGCATACAACCCACCCCTGGCATCATCACTGCGGAAGAACGCTGCGGCTACCGCTCTCCGGCTGGCGTTCTGCGTTATGCCGAAGTGATCGTTTACCGGGCAGATTAGAACGACTATGACTCTCTGAGATTTTGCGTGGTATTCTCCATATCTGGACATTACCACGCGAACTCTCAAAAAACAAACGCTATATGGAGAATATGTCCTTATGAGTAAAATAGTTGGTATTGACCTCGGCACCACAAACTCGGGTGTTGCAGTTGTGCGTGATGGCGTGCCGGTTATGCTGCCCAACGGCAACGAGCGCATCATCCCTTCTGTTGTAGGGTATTCAGCCGATCAGCAATGGCTGGTGGGAACTCCTGCCCGCAATCAGTATGTTCTCGACCCCGAGAATACCATTCGCTCCATCAAACGCAAAATGGGTGGCGATACCCGCACCACCCTGGGCGGCAAGTCCTTCAGCCCCCAGGAAATTTCGGCTTTTCTTTTGCGCGAATTGAAGGAAATTGCCGAGCGCAGCCTGGGATACGAGGTCAGTGATGCCGTCATCACCGTTCCGGCCTATTTTTCAGACGCAGCCCGTCAGGCCACCCGGGATGCCGGACGAATCGCCGGATTCAACGTGCGTCGCATCATCAACGAACCCACTGCGGCGGCCCTGGCGTATGGTCTTGAAGGCTCCGATGATCAGACCGTGCTGGTTTATGACCTGGGCGGCGGCACTTTCGATGTCTCATTGGTGGAACTGATGGGCGGTATCGTAGAAGTGCGCGCCAGCCATGGCGATACGCAATTGGGCGGCGACGATTTCGACCTGCTCCTGGCCGAGCAAATCGCAGCCTGGTTCGATGAGACTCATGGTGTGAGGGTGCATGACGACCGGCGGGCTTTTGCCCGAATCTTGCGGGCTGCCGAAACGGCAAAAATCCAACTTTCATCCCATCCGTATACCTGGGTCAAAGAAGAATATCTGATAGAAAAAAATGGGGTACCGCTCCATCTGGAATATGAGATCAGCCGAAAAGATTTCGAAATCCTGATCCAGCCGCTGCTCCAGAAAACCCTGGAGTCGATCAATCAGGTGATTCTCGATTCGGGCGTTTCTACCGAACAGATTCAGCAGGTCTTGATGGTAGGCGGCTCATCGTATATCCCTGCTGTGTGGGAACTGGTAGCCGAAACCCTGGGCACAGAACCCCACATGTCGCTAAACCCGGAGGAAGTTGTCGCCCTGGGGGCTGGCGTGCAGGCGGCTATCATCGCTGGCGAGCCGATTGACGCTATCCTTGTGGATATCACCCCGCACTCCCTGGGCATCGCGGTCGCGAAGGATTTCATGGGGCAGTTGATCTCCGACCGCTATAAAGTCCTGATCCGGCGCAATACCACCATCCCGACCACCAAAGAAGAAGAATTCTATGCCATCTATCCCGACCAGGACACAATCCGCATTGAGGTCTATCAAGGGGAGCATCCGGTGGCCTCCAAGAACACCCCCCTGGGCGAGTTCCTGATCACCGGGTTGGAGCCAGAGAAGCCCGAAGAGACAGCCGCCATCACCGTGCAATTTGATTTCGATGTCAATGGCATTCTCAAGGTTACAGCCCGCGATCGTAAAACCGGCAAACAGGAGGCGATTACGGTAGAGGCCTCGCGCACCCGGTTAAGCGAGGCCGAAATTCTTTCGGCAAAGAAATGGGCAGATCAGGAAGCGCTTTCGCTGGTGTCTCTTTCGGATGAAACGCGCGTTCTGGTGGACCGCGCCCAAAAACTCCTGGAAGGTAAAACCCTTTCCGATGAAGACCGCCAGGAACTGGGGATTCTACTATCCGGCATTGATGAGGCCCAGGCGATTGGCGACGAAGAGGACCTGGACGAATTGGCGCAATCGCTGCTCGATTTGCTATTCGATTTGGAGGACTGATTTCAGAAAGGGTTCAATTTGCTGGTTCATCTGTAAAATGTGCAGGCGACAGTCGCTCGCGAAGTGATCGGCGCCTCGTTTGCAGCGCAGCCACAGGAGATTGCCAACGTTGAATTATGTGGGTATAAAGATCGCTTCGCTCTGTCGCACTAACACGAGTGAAGCGCTCACCCCCTTGATAGAGGGCAGCATTGGGCATGACATTGTGACGGTGTACAGCGAAAGATAGTTCTCTTTCGATACGCCCAAAAAATTTCGATTTTCGTTTGCTGAGCCACCCGCATATAACCATCAAAGCGACTATCGTGCCTGTGGGATGTGTGCGGACGGGAACGCGATGCTATGGCATGCGGCTCATGCACTCCCCAATTTCGAAGCCGAATTTGGTGTATAGCTCGTGGGCGTCGCGCGTGCGCAGCACTTGCTGCGCAGTCGGAACGACGGCAGGGTGCTCTAGAATACATTCGATCAGCCATCGACCCAGGCCGCGGCCGCGATACTCGGGGGCGACCATCACATCGGCGATCCAGGCGAAGGTTGCGCTATCGGTGACTGTGCGCGCAAAACCAATTTGCTGCTCTCCATCGAAGAGTGATAAAGGAATTGACCCCTGAATGGAGGCGGCTATAACCTCACGCGGGCGCGTGGGCGCCCAATAGTTACTGCGCAGCATGGCTTCTACAAAATTCAAATCAACAAGATCGCGCTCATTGAAGATGCTGAAATTGCCGCGTTTCCATTGCATCGTTCACGCTCCTAGCGGGATGCCATCCAGAACTGGTGCTCAACCTTCATGCAACGATCCATAACCACTTGTAATCCTGCGTTCTGTGCTTTCTGAGCCGCCGCATCGTGAAGGATTCCCAACTGCATCCAGATTGTTTTGGCGCCGAGTTGGATGGCTTGGTCCACGAAGGGTGGCACAGCTTCACTGCGACGGAAAATCAGCACCAGGTCAATCGCTTCGGAAATGGCGTTCAGTTTGGCATACGCCTTTTCGCCGAGCGCCGCATCCAGGTGGGGGTTGACCGGGATGATGCGGTAGCCCTGGGATTGCAGATAGGCGGGAACAGTATAGCCCGCTTTGGCCGGGTTGGACGAAAAACCGACCACGGCGATGGTTTTGGTTTTTCGCAGGATGGATTGAAGGTTTGTGTCCATAGAATCGACTCGGAAATAACACGAAACTCATCACCAAGGCACGAAGGCCGCAAAGCGCAGTTGTGTATTTCTTGGCGATGGTGGTTAAGATAATCCTGGTTGATTGGGGATATTCAGGGAAAGAGTGGTTGCCTTCTACTCCAATCGTGAGGCCAGGAAAGGTACCAGCATCTCCTCACGGTGCAGCCCGCCGTGACGTCCGATCAGCGGATTGGGTTTTTTGGCCCACCACAGATAGGCGTTGCCGCGCGGGGCGGCGATTAGATCGCCCAGGCGGTCGCGCAGGCGCGGGTGCTGCGGCCCCGGCCCGAACAGTCCGCCTTGCAGGGCTTGCTCTGGTGTGAAGAGAACAAATTCGCCCGGCCAGGCGGCATCAAGATATTGGCGGATGGCCTGCGTTTGTCCCGGTTTGGCGTAGAGATACAGCAATCGGTTTTCGCCCGTTGGCTGAATATGCAGCATGGCATCCAGATCGGGGTGATTCTTAAGGTGATAGCGTGGCTCATCAAACGTGCGAATCTGCCCGTGATCGGCGGTCAGAATCACCAGCGTGTCTTTGCGAGCCGCCGGGCTGAGCGTGTTGAGAAAATGACGCTCGAAGGCTTCGCTGAACTGGGTGAATTCGGCGGCGACACGTTCATCTTCGGGCTGGTATTGATGCGAAAAACTATCAACGACACCCCAATAGGCCCAACTATAGATGCGCTGCGCCGGTTTTTCATCGAACAGCTCGCGCATCGTCACCCACAGGTCAACGGGAGTGCTGAACGGGGCAATTTCAACCTCGCGCATTTGCATCGTCGATAGCCCGGAGTGGGAGATGCTGTGATGCAGGAAAGCATAAGGTTGCACGCCATGCGCCTTGAGATGTTCGCCCAGAGTGGTCATTTGCAAATATTCGGGCGGCTTGAACCCGGCTTTGGCGAGATCGCCGACACCGACCTGGAAAGCGATGGGTGTATGCAAGATCATATTGGTGACAATGCCGTATTCCTTGAGCCAGAGTTCGTACCCGGCAATGCCATGTTCGGCGGCGCTGGCCCCTGTCCATAGGGTGGTGGTGGCGGCGCTGGTTGTACTGGGGCTGATGGAGGTCAGCGGGGCGAGCGTGCCGCTTTCTAGCAATCGATTCCACACCGGGTTGCGCTTTTCATCCAACCAGCGAGTGAAGCGGTGCAGGGCCAGGGCATCCATCAGGATCAGGACCACGCGGCGCACACCCTCCCCCGGGGATAGGAGTAGCTCCGGGCGCAACGCACCCGCCCCGAGGTCGGGCACGTTCAGCCAGCGGCAAATCGAGGTGGGAATATTGAGGATCGAATCCCCATCATATTTCGGATAAATAAAATCATCCCCCAATTCCAAGCCAGGGAGGCGATGCTTTTCGATGATTGGCAATAATGTGGGAATTTGATTGGGCATGGGTGTATCTCTGGAAAGGCTGCGTGATATAATGACGCCGCCATCGATAAGCTCTCATTTTGGAGGTTGAATTGAAAACAGCTTTCTTGTCCGGGCGGCGTTTGCGGGAATGGCGGGAATATCTTACCGCATATTTAATGATTGCGCCTGCAACGATACTCATCTTGATGTTTGGTATTTTTCCGGTTGGGTTTGCGTTGTTTGTGAGTTTGCACAAGTGGCGTTTGAAGCGGGGCGATTTTTTGGGGATGGATAATTATGTTCGCGCACTAGAGAATTTTGCCTATATTTTATTCTTCGGGTTGGCCGTTGGACTGCTGGTGTGGGGCGTGATGGCGCTGCGCCGCATGTGGGTTGAGTCGCAGGAATTTGGTGATCAACCCTGGTGGCTGGCGTTACCGGCCTTATTATTTTCGGCGACGTTGCTCAGCATGGTGAATTGGCTATTCCGTGTTTTGCCTGAAATGCTGGATATTGCCGACAAGATCATCGGCCTGGAGAAAACCCGCGAGCTATTTTTGCAACTTCTCGACGAGGCGTTTCATGCCGAGATTGCGTTTGCAGCCTGGCGGATTCTTGTTAGCCTGGCGGTGATTTCCTTGCTGGTTTTTGCGGGGCTGTTATTTTCACAACAATTGAGCAAGCCGCGCTTTGGAAACTACACATTTCAATTTTTGGGTGTGGAGTTGGTGCTGTTCAGCGGCGCATGGTTACTGTGGGTAACATATCTTGCTGTGCAGGCAGCCTATGTGTTGGCGATGGAGAGCGGCGTGGATCCTGGCATTTGGCCGCAGGTGATAACCATTGGATCGGGCGTGATTTTGCTGCTGCTGGGATGGCGCGTCTGGCAGCGGGGACTCACACGCAGCAACAATTGGGCCTTTTTAGGGCATGTGCTCGCCGCAATGACGATGCTGGTGGGCGCCTGGCTATTGATTGGTGAACTGCCCACGTTGTTGGCTGCTGGCGATAAAGATATTTGGGTCGGCCTCAAGGTGACCCTGTTTTATTCGTTGGGGACGGTACCTTTTCAGTTGACCTTTTCACTCTTCCTGGCGATCTTGCTTTTCCAAAAGCTGCGCGGCTCCGAAATTTTTCGTATGTTGTATTTTCTCCCTTATGTTACTCCCACCGTCGCCAGCGCGGCGATATTCCGTCAGTTATTCTCCAATCGCTATCAGGCTCCGATCAATCAGTTGTTGATTACGCTGGGTATGGAACCGCAGCAATGGCTGCGTGAGCCGCGTGGCATTTTTGTCATTCTGGCTCAGGCGGCGCATCTGAGTTGGCCCGATTGGGCCGCCGGGCCGAGCATGGCGCTCCTGGCGATTATGATCTATTCCGTCTGGACCTATATTGGCTATGACACGGTTATCTATTTGGCCGGTTTGGGCAATATCTCGACCGAATTGATTGAAGCCGCTGAAATTGACGGCGCAGGCCAATGGGAAGTTTTCCGTCATATCACCCTGCCGCTGCTCTCCCCGACGACCTACTTCCTCTCGCTGCTGGCGATTATTGGTACGTTTAAGGCCTTTAATCATATTTGGGTCATGCGGCAAGGCTCGGCGCTAGGCACAACCGACACGTTTAGCGTTGTGATTTTCGCTGAATTTTTTGAGAAGCTGCGTTATGGCTATGCTTCGGCGTTGGCGTTTGTATTGTTTGCCGTGATCCTCAGCCTGACCTATATTAACAATAAAATTCAAGGCTCGCGCGTGTTTTATGGGTAGCTACTTAACGCAAAGGCGCGATGTAGCAAAATCGCCAAGAAACACACCTAAAAAACATTTGCGACGCAGCAACCTGGCGTCGCCGGTGCCCCTTAGGGCATTCCGTTGTAGGAGATCGCTCTATGGATAGCGAACAACATTTTTGGAAGAACTCTCGCAAGGCAGCGAAAAATATCTCAGTTTACACATTCCTTGTTTTGGGTGTAGTGATCTCGGTCACGCCATTTTTATGGATGATTCTGACCTCCTTCATGTCTTTGGGAGAAGCCCAGGGTATTCGCTGGATTCCATCGCAATTGCATTTTGAAAATTACACCAACGCTTGGAAAGAAGCCGCCTTTTCGGAATATTTTGTCAACAGCGTATTTCTGACCATTATCACTCTGGCAGGAGAACTGACCTTTAGCATCATGGCGGCTTACGCCTTTGCTCGCATCAAATTCCCTGGGCGAGAGGTCATCTTTGGGCTGCTGCTCAGCACCATCATGATCCCGGCGATGGTCAATATCATCCCGAATTTCCTCACCGTCACCTGGTTAGGGCGTATCGGCCCGATCAAGTGGATCAACAACTGGCCCGCGCTGACTATCCCTTTTATGGGCAGTATCTTTTCCATCTTCCTGCTGCGCCAGTTTTTTGCCCAAATTCCCGATGAACTTTTCGACGCTGCCCGTATCGACGGGGCGGGACACCTGCGTTTTTTGGTCAAGGTGGTGTTGCCGCTTTCCAAAGCGCCGGTGATGGTGATCATCGTACTTTCGTTCATCGGCTCGTGGAATGCGCTGGCCTGGCCGATGCTTGTAACCAATTCGCCCGACTGGCGGCCCATCGCCGTCGGCCTGTATAACTTTGTTGAAGAAGCCGGGCAATCTTTGCATTTGATGATGGCAGGCGCTTTCATTACCATCATTCCCATCCTGGTGCTGTACTTTTTCACCCAAAAACAATTCACGGAGAGCATTGCTCGCAGCGGCCTGAAGGGATAAATTTCCACTAGTCCGGGATGGTTTTCGTGAGGAAATTATTAATTGACTCTACTGCAAAAAGCCGATGACGGAGATGTCCGCCGGAATATATGGGGGTGGTGGCGAAGCCACCACCCCCATATATTCCGGCGGGAACACCTGCATGGTAGTTTTTTCAGTGGAGTCTTAATTTGTTAAGGTTGGATTTTTAAGAAAATGGTCCGGTAACTTATGATACACTACCCCTAGATGAAGACCATTTTTCCGTTTGTTCAATTCCCTGTTGCGGCAGAGCGGACTCCTTTTTGTGTGGGTTGCCACAGTGGAGCGAAGCTTGTCTCAATGGAGGCTCGGGGGTCATTGCCCCTGAGAAAATTCCTATCCATATTTTCACAGTAAGGAGAGAAGAATGACGAAAAAATCATTATCCATTCTGCTGATGCTGGTGCTGCTGTTCTCGGTAGTTCTGGCAGCCTGCCAACCGGCTGTCGAAGAGCCAGCCGCCACAGAGGAAATGGCCGCCGAAGAGCCGAT